>PWUP01000110.1 GCA_003562535.1 Gammaproteobacteria bacterium
CGTGTTTATGGGGGCCAATGTCGGCACGACGCTGTCCATGCAGTTGATTTCTTTTAAACTCACTGACTACGCTCTGATGGCCATCGCGGTGGGTTTTCTGCTGTCGCTGGTATCACCCTCGCCGTTTATGCGCAGTATTGGCCGCAGTATTCTCGGCTTTGGCTTACTGTTCAAGGGCATGGACATTATGGGCAGTGCCATCGAGCCGCACCGCGAAGCCCTGCTGCCCTGGCTGGCGTATATCGACGGATCTACCTTAAAGGGTATGCTGCTGGGCACTCTGGTCGCTTGGCTGTTTACCGCAGTGATTCAAAGCAGTGGGGCGACTATCGGCATGACCTTTGTGCTGATTTCAGCCGGTGTGTTCACCTCCTTGCAACAGGTTTACCCCATTGTGCTCGGCGCTCACCTCGGCACCACCACCACAGCGCTGATTGCTGCCATTGGCTGCGGCATTGAAGGCCGCCGAGGCGCGGTGTCCAATTTGTTTTTTAACGTATTCAACGTCGCCTTAGGGCTGATTGCCGCCCCGCTGTTTATCCTCGCCATGGAAACCACCTCTGGCGACCTGGTGCGCCAAACGGCTAATCTGCACACGGCGATTATGGTGGTTGCGGCCTTGATGTTACTGCCGTTCAGTTCACGGATTGCTGATCTGATGCGGTTTATGCTGCGCTCCAAACAACCGGTTGCCGAAGCCAGCCACCTCGATCCCGAGCTGATCGAGCGCCCGGAAAACGCACTCACCGGCGTGATTCGCGAATCGCGACGTAATTTGGATATTTTGATCAGCAGTCTCCAGACTGCTAAGACCTTTGTGGCCGACCCTGAGCAGCGCACCTGCCCAGCGGTGGTGCGCACTAATGAAAAATCAGTGGATGAAATCCGTGATGCGACGCACGCCTACCTCAACCGATTGACCGAACGCTATTTGTCACGACGACAACGGCTGCTGGCTCAGTACCTGTCGAGTATCACCAGCGATATTGAACGCATCGGCGATTACATCATTCATATCGTGGATACCACTGAACAGCAACGCCGAACCCGCGACAGTCGCTATGACGCGGAAACTCGTGCGGCGCTGCTGGAATTGTTTGCCCAAGCCGAACAGGTCATCGACGCAACCCGACGGGCTTTAGATCCAGAAACGGCCACTTTTCCCGAGTCAGCGTATGCCATTGAAGAGGCTCGCAATGCGTTTTCCGAGCGCAGCCAGATCATTCGCCAAGCGGTCAATGACCGGGTGGCCGATCACCAACTGCCCGCCATTGCTGGGCTGTTTTTCAGCAAGCATACCTTGTGGTTTGACAGCATGGTGCGCCACTGCCGGATGATTGCCCGCGAACAACAGCAGCCATTTTTTGCCTTGAAACCGGCTAAACTGGATCGGATTGAACCCCCGGCAAGTGAAAAGCACGGGCCGGTGCATAAACCGGATACCACACCGACCAAGCCGGAAAATTAAGCAAAAACCTAAGCGTTCAGACCCCCTACCTTAAACACCCTCTCCCTTTGGGAGAGGACTGGGGTAATCAGCAGCTAACTCTCAATCTGATCAACGATATACTTTCTAACCGCCTGCGCTTCGGCGGGTAACACCTCAACATACTGGGGCAAGGTTTCTAAATCGTCTAAACCTTCTGGGCGCGGTGGCCGAAACCCTAGAGCTTCCTCAATTGCGGCTTCGAATTTTGCCGCCAAAGCCGTCTCCTGACAGATCATGGGCACAGCCGGATCACGGTACTCTAAGCCCACTTTCACGCCATCAGCGGTGTGGGTGTCGATGATGTCACCGTAGTGCTCGTAGACCCAGCGGATCGTCCGCATACGATCTGCGTGGGTACTGGTGCCCGACACAAAGCCATACTGAGCGATCTCCGCCCAATAAGGCGTGGTGCGCAAATCAAAACCGCCCTGTTCGCGCACTTGCCGCCATAACTGGCTGACTACGGTGGGGTCACGCCCGACGAGATCAAACACAAAGCGCTCAAAATTCGAGGCTTTAGAAATATCCATCGACGGGCTGCTGGTGTGTTGCACTTCGGCAGTAGGACGCACCCGATAAACCCCAGTGCGGAAAAACTCATCGAGGACATTATTTTCGTTAGTGGCGATAATCAGGCGTCGCAACGGCAACCCCATACAGCGGGCGATATGTCCAGCGTAAATATTCCCGAAATTCCCCGAGGGCACGACCATATCAACGGGCTGGCTGTCGTGGTCAGTCACGGCAAAATACGCCTTAAAGTAATAGACGATTTGCGCCACCACCCGCCCCCAGTTAATCGAGTTGACCGCGCCAATCCGGTACTGGTTTTTAAATTCTGCATCCTCGTTCAGCGCCTTGACGATGTCTTGGCAGTCATCGAAAACGCCACGGATGGCCAGATTAAAAATATTCGGCTCATTGAGGGAAAACATCTGCGCGGCTTGAAAAGGGCTGGTTTTGCCGTGCGGCGAGAGCATAAACACTCGGATATTGGCTTGACCGCGCATGGCGTACTCGGCACTGGAGCCGGTATCGCCCGATGTCGCCCCAAGAATGTTTAACGTCGCTCCGTGCTGCGCCAGAACATGGCTGAATAAGCGCCCTAAAAGCTGCATGGCGATGTCCTTAAACGCCAAGGTCGGCCCATTGGACAGCCCCAGAATATGCACACCCGGCATTAGGGGGCGCAGAGGCGTAATATCGGGGGTGGCGAAAATCTCAGCCGTGTACGTCTGGGCGATTAATTCAGCCAAAACAGTCGCGGGCAAGTCATCGACATAACGACTGATAATGGCTGTAGCCAGTTGCGGGTAATCCAAGTGACGCCAAGCCGCTAAGGTGGTCGCATCTATGGTAGGATAGTACTCAGGGATTACCAACCCACCGTCCGGTGCTAAACCACCGATTAAAATGTCACAAAACTGTTGCGGAGCCATCCCACCGCGGGTACTTAGGTAGCGCATGCTCAGTGTGTCCGTTGTTCGATAGTGGCCACATTGTACTCACAGCAGCGCTTATCGGCACAGCCCCGCTTACAATATCTCAACGACACTACTATAATTAATCTTTTTTCCTGTCTATGGATATCTATCATTCGCTTTATTCATTGCCTCAAGGAGGCCATTAACTGATGATTCGAGAACTTATTGTGTTGCGCCATGCTAAATCAGACTGGAACACTAAGGCAGCTCGCGATTTTGATCGCCCGCTTGCTAAGCGAGGTGTGAAGGCCGCTAAAAAAATGGGCCATTGGATGCAGCGGCAAGAAATTATGCCGGATTACATCATCACCTCACCCGCTAAACGGGCACAACAAACGCTACGGCGCCTCGGCAAAGTTCTCGAGTTCGATGATAAACTCATCCATACCGACAAACGCATTTATGAAGCCAATGTCGAGACCTTGCTTAACGTGCTGGCTGACTGCCCCAGCGAGCCACAGCGCGTTATGCTCGTGGGTCATAACCCCGGGTTAGAAATGTTGCTGCTCTATCTTTGCCCCGAAGCGTCACAATTGGATGTGGCCAAGTTGATGCCCACAGCCGCTTTAGCTCGGGTGGAAATGCCCGCAGATTGGTCAAATTTATCGGCCAATAGCGGCCATTTATTACACATCCAGCGGCCTCGGCAACTGGACACCTAAGCCCGCTACCGCCAACCCATCATCAGCAACGATCTGAACGGCGAGTGTGCGCCCCGTGTTATCAAGGCTCAGGTGCGCAGTACAAGGTGTATAACACTTCGATGATACGGCTCGCCGCCTCCCCGTTCAGCGAGTAGAAGATGGTTTGAGCAACCCGCCGCGTTTTCACCAATCGATCTTGCCGCAGTCGTGCTAAATGCTGAGACAAGGCCGACTGCCCTAAGCCGATGGCGCGTTGTATTTGCCCTACCGACATCTCGCCTTGATGCAGGTAACATAAAATCAGCAAACGGTGCTCATTGCTTAAGGCTTTAAGCATCTCACTGGCTTGACGTGCGGAGTCACGCAAGGCGTGTAAATCCGCAGTGCTAGGCTGGGCGGCTGTATTCAAATTAATCCACCGGGGAGGCTTCAGTCACCGCCATTTGGCGGATCCAGCCGTGAGAGTCCGGGGTTTCACCGTATTGCAGGGCGGTAAGCTGGTTAAACAACTGCGCGGTCAACTCTCCGGTACCGCCGTTGCCGATCCGGTAGTCACGCCCCTGATAGCCGATACGGCCAATAGGCGCCACCACCGAAGCCGTACCCGCACCAAACGCTTCCCGAACCAGTCCAGATTCAATACCGGCAGTCACCTCGTCAATACTGAGCAACCGCTGCTCACAGGCGATCCCCTGCTCCGCCAGTAATGTCAAAATACTGTCGCGAGTTACACCAGGCAGTATGGTGCCCCGCAGCGGCGGAGTGACGACCGTATCAGCGAAGCGGAAAAAAATATTCATCTGCCCTACTTCTTCGATGTAACGGTGCTCAACGCCGTCTAGCCACAGGGCTTGATCGTAACCTGCCGCGTTGCTGCACTGACCGGGCAGCAAACTGGCGGCATAATTGCCCGCAGTTTTCGCAAACCCTGTACCGCCGGGTGCGGCGCGCGTGTAATGCTCTTGAACTTGCAAGGCGACCCCTTGGCCTTCATTTTTAAAATAAATCCGTGCCGGTGCCGTCATGATAACGAATAAAAACTCGCGTGAGGGACGCACCTCAAGGTGTTCCTCGATACCAATCATCAGCGGGCGAATATACAGCGACTCCCCCGCACCGCAGGGAATCCACGCCTGATCCACGGCGACCAGCGCCTCGATGGCGGCTTCAAACCACCCATCCGGCAATGGCGGCATACACAAACGCTGGCAGGACTCGGCCAAGCGCCGGGCATTGGCATCGGGACGAAACAGCCGAATCACCCCATCCACTCCGCGAAAGGCTTTCAGCCCCTCAAATACCGTTTGACCGTAGTGTAAACTGGCCACACCGGGGGCCATCGGCACCGGACCATAGGGGCGAATCTGCGGATTACCCCATGCATTATCGCGATACTCCAAGGTGAACATATGGTCAGCATATACCCCGCCAAAACCGAGGCTCCCCCAATCCACTTGCGACCAGCGACTCACCGAGGTGCGTTCAACACGCAACTGAGATAACATAATACTCTCCACAAAGAACGAAGGTATGATGTTACCGCTTCACTCTGTGTCTCACAATCACTGTTCTATCCGATATATTCCGTACACTGACACTAGCTCTGCACTCGATTCATGACTCCACACGACACGATCTCTAATCGGCGTCTCGGCGGGTTGCTGCTCGGCCCCGCCCTATTGATACTGTTGCTGATCCTGCCCACACCGCAAGGGCTGGACCCAGCCGCTTGGCGGGTTGCGGCACTCACCCTGTTGATGGCCACTTGGTGGGTCACTGAGGCTGTGCCCACAGCGGTCACCGCTCTGCTGCCTTTGCCGTTATTGCCACTGCTGGGTGTGGCGGATATTCATACGGTTGCCGCTCCCTACGCCAACCCCGTCATTTTTCTATTTCTGGGGGGATTTTTACTGGCATTGGCTTTGCAACATTCCGGTCTGCATCGGCGTTTAGCCATGGCGATTGTGCGCGTTTCAGGGGATCGACCCAACCGGCTGATTGCGGGATTTATGCTGGCCACTGCGGGGTTAAGCATGTGGGTCAGCAACACCGCAACAGCGGCTTTAATGCTGCCGGTGGCGTTGTCCGTAGCCACCCTGCTCGGTCCGATTCGCGGCAGCCAAGACGATACCGATCACTTTACCCCAGCTCTGCTGCTGGCCATTGCCTTTTCCGCTTCTGTCGGCGGTGTAGCCACCTTAATCGGCACCCCACCCAATGCCCTGCTGGCAGCGCATTTAAGCCAACAGCATGACATCCAAATCGGGTTTGCTCAATGGATGATCCTAGGCTTACCACTATCGCTGACGCTGTTGGTCATCATCTGGCTGTTGTTAACCCGAGTCAGTTACCGAGTGCCCGCTGACCCTATCTCCGGTGTTGCTGCGATGTTAGCCACGGAAAGCAGCAAGCTTGGGCGACCCAATGGGGCGGAAATTGGTGCGGGTACGGTGTTTATATTGACCGGTCTGGCGTGGATGCTACGCCCTTGGCTAGAGCAACGTCTGCCCGAGGGGGTACACTTGAGCGATGCCGGCATTGCCATGTGCGCGGGTATTCTTTTGTTCATGATCCCCAGCGACTGGCGGCGGGGTCGGTTTTTGCTCGATTGGAATGCGACGCGGGAACTGCCTTGGGGGGTGCTGCTGTTGTTTGGCGGTGGGCTGAGTCTTGGTGCAGCCATCGGCGATAGCGGTCTGGCGGATTGGCTGGCGCAACAGGTGTTAGCCCCCGGTCAACTGCCCCTGATTGTGCTCATCGCCCTGGTGGCGTTATTGGTCAATACCATCAGTCATTTCACCAGCAATACGGCGGCCACGGCGACGTTTCTGCCGCTGCTGGCGGGCTTGGCCGCAACTCTGGGCATCGCCCCACTGTGGCTATTATTACCCGCGACCCTAGCGGCGTCCTGTGTGTTCATGTTGCCCGTTGCTACACCGCCCAACGCCATTATCTTCGGCAGTGGTATGCTGAGTGTGGCGCAGATGGTACGCGCCGGGGTTTTGGTCAATTTCGCGGCTTTAGGTTTAATCGTATTGCTGGTGTTAGTATTCCCTTGGCAGTGGCTGTTTGGACAGTGACATGAATGACACACATAGAACAGCGCCTGACCCAATACTCATGGCACTGCGGCAACACTCCACTCCTGAGCATCCTGCGCTGTGGTTCGCCGATGAGCAGTTGCAAGCCAGTGATCTCACAGGGCTGAATCACGCCGCCTGCCAAATCATCAGCAACCGCTATGATTTTTGGCAACGGTGTGCTCAACAAGGCATAAATGCACAATTCAGCGACTTTGTTACCCAGAACTTAGCACCGGCAACCGTGCAACGGGTGTATCACCGCATCGCTAAGGAAAAACCCGTCGTCCACCATGTGATCAATCAAGCCGCCAGCCTACTGCCCCCAGGAGGCGAACTGTGGCTGGCTGGTGCTAAACGGGAGGGCATCCGCACTTACTGCGCCAAAGCTGCGGCTTTATTCGGCACACCCGCAGAGGTGCGCAAACAGGGCATGGCTTATCTGGGGCGGATTGTGCGTAGTGACCAACCTGCTGGGCCCGCCTTGGATGACCATGACTACCCACGATTAAGGCCGATTGCCACAACCCACGGCATGACCTTGCTGAGTAAACCGGGTGTGTTCGCTTGGGATAAAATTGATCGCGGCAGCGCATTGCTGGCCGAACAATTACCCGACTGGTTGCAGCGCCTGCGTCCGCAGAATCTACTGGATCTGGGCTGTGGTTACGGTTATCTGGCCTTGATGGCGCATTATTACGGTGTGACACAAATTGTCGCTACCGATAATAACGCCGCTGCCCTACTCGCCTGCCAAGCCAATTTCACCGCCCAAGGCGTGAACGGAACCGTGGTCGCCAGTGATTGTGGTGATGGACTGGCCGAGCGGTTCGATGCTCTGCTGTGTAATCCGCCATTCCATCGGGGTTTTACCCATCACGGTGATCTCACCGAGCAGTTTCTGGCCGCCATTGCCCGGCTGCTCAGCGCTCGGGGACGCGCCTTAGTGGTGGTCAATCGCTTCATCCCGGTGCCGCGCTTGGCTGAAAAACATTTGCGTCGTTGCCGTCTTTATGCTGAAAATTCAAGTTTTCAGGTGTTTGAATTGGGTTTATAGTCGTTCGCATTGGATATTTCATTCATAGGAACCCCTGTGTCCATTGATATTGCCTATCTTTTACCCTTATTGCTGGCTATGCTGGCTGCCGGTGCGGTGGGCGGTGTACTGGCCGGACTGCTCGGGGTTGGCGGGGGTCTAGTGATTGTGCCGGTACTGCATACCGCACTGACCTTGCTGGAGATTGCCCCTGAGCACAGCATGCACATCAGTGTGGCCACCTCACTGGCGACCATCATCCCCACGTCCATCAGTTCGGTCCGTGCTCATCATCAACGTGGGGCGATTGATTGGGCCTTGGCGCGGCGCTGGGGGGTATGGATTATGCTGGGGGCGATTCTAGGCGGCATTGCCGCTCGTTATCTGGGTGGTACGGTATTGACGCTGATTTTTGCCTGTGTCGCCTTATCGGTCGCCGTAGTTATGGCCGTGCGCCGCGAGGGCAGTTATTGGCGCGAGCAACTCCCTAGCGGGCCAGGAGGTACGCTGATCCCCGTGGGTATTGGTGGCATCTCGACGCTGATGGGGATCGGCGGTGGCTCGCTGACGGTGCCGACCTTATCCGCCTGTCGTTATCCGGTGCGCAATGCCGTAGCCACTTCGGCATTTTTTGGGTTATTAATCAGTGTACCCGGAACGATGACCTTAATCATCAGTGGCTGGGGGGTGCCAGGACTGCCGCCGTTTAATCTCGGCTATGTCAGCGGGTTGGGTTTTATGATTATCGCGCCGATGACGCTACTCTGCGCTCCGCTGGGGGCGAAAATCGCCCACAGCATCCCGCCGCAATGGTTGCGTAATTGTTTTACCGTGTTTTTATTGATCACCGCAGCCAAGATGTTTGCCAGCGCGCTATCGTAAGCTCGACACAGGCTTAGACTAAGCGTAGTGAACCTGCACCTGCCCATCGGCTTGCCGCCAGACATCAGCGTAATGCACTGGGAACACACCGTTGGGACGCTCGGCAAAAAAGCGTTGCAAGGTTTCGCGTACTACTGTGAAGGCTAGGGCATCCCAAGGAATAGCCTCTTGGTGAAACAATCGGGTTTCCAAACTTTCTTGGCCGGGTTGAGCGAATCCGTCGCGCAACTGACCGCGAAACATCATATAAACCTGATCAATATGGCGCAGATTGTAAATCGCATACAGAGTTAGATTCTCGGCGATGGCCTCGGCTTCTTCCAGCGCCTCGCGTGCAGCGGCTTCACGGGTGGTCTCGCCGTTTTCCATAAACCCTGCGGGCAGAGTCCAATAGCCCAGACGCGGCTCAATAGCCCGGCGGCACAGCAGTATCTGATCCTGCCAGTGCAGGAGGCAACCGGCAACAATCCGCGGGTTTTGATAGTGAATGGTGCCGCAGTGGGTGCATACATAACGTTGGCGGTTATCCCCAGCAGGGATACAATAGCTTACTGAAGCACCACAAGCCGTGCAAAAATTCATGGTGAGGCCCTGTCTAAGCTGAAATGACGCTGTGTAATTTATCGTATCGGTACGAGTTGGTATAGCACGGCAACCATTGAGGATTTTGCAATGAGTAATATTCGAACAACCCGACGGCGCATGGTTCAAATCTTGGTGGCCGTTCTGAGTGTGCCGTGGTCGGGGCGCACCCTCGCCCAGCCTCAAGTGAGCGAGTCCGAGCCATTGGCTCAAGAGCTGGGTTATCGGCATAATGCCGCTCAGGTGGATACCCAGCGTTTTCCCAAACGCGCCGGTGCCCAAGGGCAGAATCAGTTTTGTCGCACCTGCCAATTTTTCCAAGGTGGTGGCGATTGGGGGGCTTGCACCGTATTCGAGGGGCGTTTGGTCAATGCCAACGGCTGGTGCAATTCGTGGTTCGGGCGGCGTTAGCCGGCACATAAGCTCTGCGCTCAAGACGCCTGTGCAACCTGATTGCGTCCTTGGCGTTTGGCGGCATACAGTGCTGAATCGGCTGTGTTTAACACATCCTCAGGCGTTGTGGTGGTGGCCACCGTCTGACTGACACAGCCGATACTGATGGTAACGTGATCGGCCACTTGAGAATAAGCGTGCGGAAAATTCAAGTTGATCACCGCTTGGCGCATGGCTTCGGCAATTTGCAACACCCCCTGCTGGGTCGTATCCGGCAATAGGGCGACAAACTCCTCGCCGCCATAGCGAGCAAAGAGATCGCTAGGCCGTTTAATCACGGCCTGCAATGTTGTAGCCACTTGGACTAGGCATTCGTCACCCTTGCCGTGACCATAATGGTCATTAAACGGCTTGAAAAAGTCGATATCCAGTATAATTAGCCCTAAAGGCCGACCGTTACGGCTATGGCGTTTGATCTCATGGCGCAGAGCTTGATCAAAGCACCGCCGGTTAGCGACCTGAGTGAGGCCATCAATGTGGCTGAGGGTTTCCAGTTGATCATTTTGATGCTTGAGGGTCATGTGGGTTTTCACCCTAGCTCTGACGATTTCGGCATGGAAGGGTTTGGTGATGTAGTCCACAGCGCCTAAGCTGAGTCCGTGGGTTTGATCGCGGACTTCATCCATAGCAGTAACAAAGATAACGGGAATACGGCTGGTGGCCGCATGATTTTTCAATCGGTTGCACACCTCATAACCGTCCATATCGGGCATTTTAACATCCAGTAGAATTAAATCCGGTGGCGTGTGGCTTTGAGCCATTTCCAACGCCTTGTGGCCAGTTTTAGCCGCCTGAATGTGGTAATCCGCCTTCAGTAGGTTGGCGAGCATTTTGATATTGGCCGCCATATCATCGACGATCATTAGGGTGGGTTTGTGTTCCAGTGGCGGCTGTGCTGCTGAGATGAGCGCTGTTGGCTGTGGATCGTCCGCTTTGATGCGCGTCGCAGAGGTGCTGAGCCAAGGACGCAGACACTCAAATAACTGCCGACCGGTGAAAGGTTTGCCCAAGTGATCGTTCATGCCGGCCGCCAATGCTTTATGGCGATCTTCCACTAAATCGGCGGCTGTAAGCGCAATAATGGGAATCTCCGTATTGAATTGTCTAATTTCACGGGTTGCTTGATAGCCGTCCATCACCGGCATCTGGATATCCATAAGCACTAGATCAAAGGGGCTGTGTTTAAGTTGCTCAATGCCTTCCGCTCCATGATTCGCTAAGCTGACCTGTAGCCCAATCTGTTCAAGCTGTGACTGGATGACGTATTGATTAATCCTCTGGTCTTCCACCACCAATACCTGTTGCCCTCCAAAACACGCTGCGGATGCGGGCCACGGGTCAGCACTGGTATCTGGGGCATTGGATGGCGCGGGTGGTGCGGCTAGGGGCAGTTGCAGTTCAAATTCGAATTCACTACCCCTTCCTGCCTGACTGTGCAAACGAATGCCTTCACCACCCATGAGTTGCACTAGACGCTGGCTGATGACGAGTCCCAGCCCAGCTCCTCCATGACGGCGAGTGGTTGAGGTATCCCCTTGGCTGAACGCTTGGAACAGGTCTCGCTGTTGTTCCGGCGTCATACCGATACCCGTATCGCTGACGGTGAACACCAGCCGAGCATGGTCTGGTGTGAACTGTCGTGCGCCAATATGCAATTCAACCCGCCCCTGTTCAGTGAATTTAATCGCATTAGCCAGCAGTTTGGTCAATACCTTTTTTAAACGTAGCAAATCAATTATATACCATTCGGGTATCTCGGGCTGGCGCCGCACCAGCAGTTCTAGGTTTTTTTGGCGGCTGGGCGCAGTAAACAGGGTGGCGAGCTGATTCAGCAGCGCATCCAGGTTAAAAGGGGTGGCCGCAACGGTTGCAGACAGGTGACCGGCTTCAATATTGGACAGTTCCAGCAGATCATCGACAATATCCAGCAATAACTCACCCGCATGATGAATGTGTTGGTTGCGTTGCTGGATAGGGGGTGGCAAGTCCGCGTTCAATTGGAGTTCGCTGAGTCCGATAATAGCATTCAGCGGTGTACGAATTTCATGGCTAATATTAGCAAGGAATTGGTTTTTAGCAATATTAGCGGTTTGAGCGGCATTAATCTGATGCTGCAGGGCTTGTTCGTAGCGGCAGGCCAGCGCTGCACTGGCTAATTTTTCCAGCAGATTGTTTAAGGATAATAGCAGCTCATGGCTGAGCGGCATGGTGTGTTTTTGCAACAACAGCAGACCAAACCCTGGCAGTCCCAATACATAGCGGAAGTTAGAGCCGGTATTCAGGCTGATGGGCAATGAGCGCCTCCACTCTGGCAACTGCGAAGACTGCTGGGGTAATCGCAACTGCTCAATCAGATTGATGATCTCAGGCTCGTGGACAAATCGGCGCGGCAGACTGATGACGGTGTTCCAGTCTAAACGTTCTGAAGCGTGCCCTGCCTGATCGGTCTGGGGTGCAGCCGGGTGCGGTTCATGGCTCAGCACCACGCAGCCATTGGCGTTGAGTACCCGCAGCAGTGTGCCTACGCACTGACGCATCATGATGTCCATGTGCAGGCTGTTCCCTATCGACAAGGCGATTTCGTAGAGTAGCTCAGTATCTCGGATTGTGTTCAAGTCAATAGACACCGGGTTAGTCCGTTGGGAGCTGTGTGGCGTGTTCTAGCCGCTTGATGAGTTCAGACACTCTATCACCCGCTTGTTCAAAATCGAACTCATCCAGTGCCTCTTCGATGGTTTGCCAATGGACTTGGTAGTGGCTCGGCAACTGCGTACCAAGACGTTCGAGGTGCATGTCATCAACAAATTGATTGTGTTGGATCGTCTCCAGAAGCTGGTGTAGTGCCGCCAATAACGAGGCGCGATTCAGAGGGGTGTCGGTGGTTGCAGTGCTGGGCGGTGTAGCCTGCTGTTCAAGCCACTGGGTAACCGCACTGCAGGTGTGTCGCAGGCTGAGCACATAGTCACGCAGATGCTCAGGATTCGGCGGTTGTTGCCGTCGCAGTTGATAATCCAGTTCCGTAGCGATCTGAGCCAGTCGATGCAGGGACAGATTACCTGCAATCCCTTTCAGATTGTGCATCAGTTTTTGTGTGGCCGTAAACGCCGCATCTGGGCTATCCGGCTGAAGGGCTTGCAACTTTGCAAGTAACGGTGGTTCATGCTGTTGCTTTAAAAAATCTGTCAACAGTTTCTGTAATATGCGCACATTGCCATCCAAACGGTGCAGAGCGGCAGGGGCATCAAAATAGACCGCTGTGTCTGGGGTGCTCGGGGCTATGAGGGCTGGGGTGACCGTTTTCTCTGGGGTGTGCGGCAACCACTGAGCCAGTACTTGATGCAATTCACGGGTATCAATGGGTTTGGCCAAATGGCCATTCATCCCCGCATTGAGGGCTTTTTGCTGGTCATCGGTCATGGCCGCTGCCGTTAAGGCGATAATCGGCACGGTATGGCCGCGTGTACGCAGTTGGCGGGTGGTTTCATAACCGTCCATAACCGGCATTTGGATGTCCATCAGCACCAAATCAAAACGCTCGGCGGCCATGCAGCGCAGCGCTTGGTGGCCATTGGTCGCTAAGGTGACCTGCAAACCCAGCGTGTGCAGTTGATGAGCACTCACCTCTTGACTGATTGGATGATCTTCCACTAGCAGGATCTGGCCTTGCAACCGCGCGAGATTGGCTTGTCCGGCATACTGGGTTCGCAGAGCCTGTTCTTGTGCCGCCGTGCATCGAGACAACGGCAGTACAAAACTGAAACAGGACCCACGGTGCCGCTCACTGTCCAGATGAATGCCTTGTCCGCCCATCGTGTGCACCAGCCGCTGACTGATGATCAAACCCAGCCCGGTGCCGCCGTACTGGCGGGTAATGGAAGTGTCGGCTTGGCTAAAGGCTTGGAACAGCTTGTCTTGCTGGTCAAGACTGATGCCAACCCCGGTGTCTTTGATGGCAAAGGTCACTTGATCGTGTGCCTCCGAGCTGTGCAGCAGGCTGATATGTAAGCTGACTTGGCCTTGCTCGGTGAATTTAATCGCATTGCTGAGTAAGTTAGTCAGGACTTGGCGAATGCGCAGTTCATCACCGACATACGCTTCTTCCAGGTGGACAGCGGTCGTGATGTTAAAATCGAGGTGTTTGTCAGCCGCCATCGGCGCAAACAAGTCATTGAGATTATTGAGCAATCCTGACAGCCAGAACGGTTGGGGGTCAATGGCCAGTTTACCGGCTTCGATTTTGGAAAAATCGAGGATATCATTGAGAATACCGAGCAATAAACGCCCTGACTGGTGGATAATGCGCATTCGGTCATGCAGGATGCCTAGATCCTGCTCATTGATACTGATTTGGCTGAGGCCGATGATGCCGTTCATAGGGGTGCGAATCTCGTGGCTCATATTCGCAAGAAATTCGGACTTCGCTTGGTTGGCGGCATCAGCCGCTTGTTTGGCCTCGGTTAAAGCCTGCTCAGCCTGTTTACGCTCAGTGATGTCGGTACAAAAAGCGATCATGCCGATCTGTTCAAGTTTAACCGCACTCAATGCAACCGGTACCCCATGCCCCTCTCGGTGTTTAAGTTCAATTTCGGTCTCGATACGTCCTTGCGCGGACAGGTCTAAGATTAAGGCGGCATGCTGCTCGGCTTGATGTTCAGGAGTTAAATCTCGGAGCGACAGATTGAGTAAGGCGTCTTCAGAATAACCGACCAGCTCACAGGCCGCCGGATTGACTTGAAGGTAATCACCCTGCTCGTTAGTGATAAACACGCCCACAGAGGTTTGTTGCAGGAACAGTTCAAGCCGTTGCTCGGTCTGGCGCTGTGCTTCCAGCATACGAATTTTCAGTAAGGCCAACTCGACCAATTTGGCGACTGACGCCAAAAAGTCCTGTTCGTCTGTACCGATAAGCGTTCGCTGAGTGATCCAATTCAACACCAGCAGATGGTAATCCTGTTGCTCGAACATAAAAGGATACCAACACAATGTCTTAATCGACAGACCTTGGTGCAACACATCGGCTGAACCGGTGTTGAGCAGCGTGGGATGAATGGCGTTGTGATGGCTGATCAACCACTGACGCTGGTGGCCCATCTCAACCAGCCCTGGTGTGAACCTGTCTAGAGGATACTGGCCGCTGCTGGGGGTCTGATCTAGCCGTTCGGGGTGCAGCCACTCCGTCAAAGGGGTGATCTGGGCGGGCATACAATCAACCGTATAAACCAATGCCCAGTCAGCGCCTAATGCTTTACCCACGTTGTGGCACACGGTGCTAAGAATGGATTGAGCATTGTTCTGAGCCGCAATCGCTAAGGCAATGCTGTCTAAGGCATGGCGGTGCTGATTGACCTTCTGCTCTAAGGCAGCGGCACGTTCCTCGGCTTGTTTTTGTGCGGTGATATCGCGATCATTCCCCCGATACCCCTTGAGTTGACCCGCTTGATCTAACACCGGAAAACCATCGGATATGACCCAAATCGTGCGCCCCTCTTTATGGACAATGGGGTTGATCACGCTCTGTAATATATCCTGTCGGGCGATAGCCGCCATGGTTTGCTGCCTAAAACGCTCTCGCCCCGCTTCAGGATGAAGCTCATAGTAATGTTTAGATCGGA
>PWUP01000184.1 GCA_003562535.1 Gammaproteobacteria bacterium
AGTGTCCCCAATACATATTCGGCGGCGAGCCGGTCGAGTAATTCTTGATTACGATAGTTCATGAGCTTTAGCTTTCCAGACACTGTTTCAGGCGTTGCAAACCGCGACGCACCCAGGATTTCACCGTCCCGATGGGACTGCCGAGCTTGACCGATAATTCCTCATGAGTCAGTCCCTGAAAATAGGCCAATAATAACGCCTGCTTCTGCTGATCTTGCAACTGGTTCAAGCAACGGTGCAGCGCCGCATTGCGGTGAGCCTCATGCGTCTGATCCTCCGGCCCAAGACCCGGTTGCGCCAGACTGCTCAACGTCTCAATCGGTTCATCGACGGTATCGGGCTGCTGATTGCCGCGCCGCAGCGTATCAATGGCCTGATTGCGCGCCACTGTGCCCATCCAGGTCAGCGGGGCCGCTTTGCTGGCGTTGTAATCACCAGCCCGCTGCCAGATTTTGACATAGACTTCTTGCAAGATTTCATTGGCCTTATCTCGTTGTTTAACTATACGCAGGATCAAGCCAAATAGTTGCGCTGAGGTCGCATGATACAGTTGCTCAAAGCTGTGACGATCACCCAAGGCGCAGCGGGCCAACAGGTGGGCAAGCTGTTCAGGAGTTGATTTCATTAGTTTTGGGCGAAAGAAAAATTCCACATCATTGCTGATTCCGATTCTGAGTTGACCGCTATAAGTACCACATCGTGACACTATTTAACATAGAGCAAAAAACAGGGACGAACCTACCGGATTAGCCTATGATGTCGGGCAACGCTGCGCTATTCGGAGCTATGCGAGCTTGCGTCGGTCAAGATGAGGCGAGCCATTCTTCAAGGGTATCCATGTCCTGTTGAGCATCCTTAGCATCTAGGCTCACTGCCGGAATGCCAAGGCGTGAAACATGCGAAACAAATTGGCTCACTGTCATCTCAGCCAGTCGTGCTGAACGTGCTAGGGAAAGATGCCCATCACGAAACAGCGCGGGTTGCCAAAGCAGGTCTCACTCCCCGGCTATCGAGAATGCCTGCTGCCTCGATGCCCACGATCAACGCATCAGGTTGGTATGCTCAGCTCGATAAGTCAAGCTAACCGTTCGGAAACGTCTGCACACGTTACCCACTCTCAACAGTTTAAGGTAACGAAATGAACTGGCAAGATCACTTGCTCGTCATTCCGCCAATCCCTGGCGGAATGACGAGGTTGATGAGGGTGCGCGTTTGACGACTATCTAACCCACTAACAATTTTCGCAATTCCGCTGTTTTTTCAGCCAGCAGTGTCGGATCACCACGGGTTTCAATATTCAGTCGTAGCAGCGGCTCGGTGTTGGAACTGCGCAGATTAAACCGCCAGTGGCTGAATTCCGCACTCAGGCCATCGGTATAATCTAAGGTCGGTTGGGCAGGCGTGTAGTATTCCAACACCCGATCCAGCATCGCTTGAGGATCAGCAACGGTAAAATTAAGCTCGCCGCTGCACGGATAACGGGTGATTCGGGCATCGACCAACTCGGCTAATGAACGCCCACTGCGGCTGATTAAAGCCGCAATCAACAGCCAAGGAATCATGCCAGAGTCACAATAGGCAAACCGGCGGAAATAATGGTGGGCACTCATTTCCCCGCCATAAATGGCGTCTTCAGCACGCATCCGTTCTTTGATAAACGCATGGCCGGTTTTACTTTGCACTGGGGTACCGCCGGCAGCATGGACTGTTTCAATGGTATTCCAACTCAGGCGCGGATCATGAATGATGCGCCCGCCGGGATGTTCCGCCAGCAGAGTTTCAGCCAGCAAGCCAACCAGATAATAACCTTCAATAAATCGCCCCCGATGATCGAAGAAAAAACAGCGATCAAAATCACCGTCCCAAGCCAAGCCAAAATCAGCGTTGTACTCGACAACCGCTTGTGAGGTTACCGCTCGGTTTTCCGGCAGCAAAGGATTAGGAATGCCGTTGGGAAAATGGCCGTCAGGCTGATGATGCAATTTGATAAAATGCAGAGGCAGATGCGGTTCAAGAGCGTCGATGATGGGGCCAGCACAGCCGTTACCGGCATTAACCACTAGGCACAAGGGGCGCAGTTGATCGCTGTCAACATAACTCAGCAAATGGCTAATATAGGCCGATTTATCGAGTAGATCACGGTAGCCACCCCGCCGTAACGGTTTGGTGAATGTCTGATTTTCAGCAATTTCACGGATTTGCTGTAACCCGCTATCGCCACTGATGGGTTTGGCCTGCTCACGTACTAACTTAAAGCCATTATAATCGGCTGGGTTATGGCTGGCGGTGACCATAATGCCGCCATCGAGCTGGTGATGATGAGTGGCGAAGTACACTTCCTCAGTGCCACATAGCCCTAAATCCACCACTTCGCTGCCACTGTCTTCCAGGCCGCGACCGAGAGCGGCAGCCAGCTCAGGGCTGCTGATGCGAATATCATAGCCCACGGCGACTCGGCGCGCCCCTAGCCAAGTCGCATAGGCGCGACCGATACGCCACGCGATGTCAGGATTGAGTTGATCGGGCAGACGCCCCCGGATGTCATAGGCTTTAAAACAATCGAGTGTCATCATCAAAATCTCATCAGTTGGTGTAATCATCCCGTCCATGGTTCAGGGGGTAGAGCTTAGAACGCACCGAACACGCTGCCCAATACCACCAGTACGACCAGCGAGACGATGGGGAACAGAACGGCCACCATGAAAATATCTTTGTACGCCTCGCGGTGGGTCAGTCCGCAAATGGCCAATAGCGTAACTACTGCGCCATTGTGCGGCAGGCTATCCAGCCCTCCTGTGGCTACGGTCGTCACCCGATGGAGCAGTTCTGGTGCAATTCCCAAGGTTTCGGCCATTGCTAGGTAGTCGGCACCCAGCGTCTGCAAGGCGATACTCATACCGCCCGATGCCGAACCGGTGACACCAGCCAGGACATTGACCGATAGAGCCAGCGACACCAGTGGATTGCCGCCACCGATCTGCTCAACGAAGCCCTGGATCAGCTCGAAAGCGGGCAGGGCGGCGATTACGGCTCCAAAACCGACTAAGCTGGCGGTGTTGAAAATCGGCAGCACGGAGGCATTCGCTCCATCGTCCAGCGAGCGTTTGGGGGCCGCCAATCGTGTCCATGTCATGGCCAGCAGCAGGATACAGGCAATGGTCAGTGAGCAGATGATTGACCACACGCCGAGCACTGAATCCACCGATGTGGCTCCGTAGCGGTCTTCAGCAAGATAGGCGGTGTCCATAGAGGGAATAATCATGGCGCTGAACAGATAGTTGAGCGCAATCACTAGGATCACTGGTAAGATCGCCACGGCAAATGACGGCAGTGAGCGCGGTGCCGCCTCTGGGGCGACCAGTAAGACATCAAACCCTTCCCCAGACGAACGCTCACGCTGATCTTTATCAAAAGCCGGTGGGGTGTCATCGTGATCACCATAGCCTTCTCCAGCCTGGCGAGCGTGTGCGGATTGACGCAGCAACCACCACTGACCCAGTCCGAACATCACCAGCGCGGCCATTATACCCAGTACGGGGGCAGCGAACGGTGTCGTGCCGAAAAACGGCATGGGAATCGCGTTTTGAATAGCGGGTGTGCCCGGCAAGGCGGTCATGGTAAAGGTGAAGGCACCGAGCGCAATGGTGGCTGGAATGAGACGCTTGGGAATATGGGCTTGGCGAAACAGGGCAGCGGCAATGGGATAGACGGCAAAGGCCACGACAAACAACGATACCCCGCCGTAGGTCAGCACCGCGCAGGCCAGCACCACCGCCAGAATGGCTCGCTCTTGGCCGAGCTGGGCGATGATGCCTTGGGCTATAGCTTCAGCCGCACCACTGTCTTCCATCAGTTTGCCGAAGATTGCCCCCAGCAGGAACAGCGGAAAAAACTGGATAATAAATCCGCCCGCTGAGGTCATAAACACTTGGGTATAGGTGGCCAGTAATGGCGTTCCGGTGGCAAACAGCGCCGCCAGCAGCGCCATCATCGGCCCCAACAGTAAGACGCTGATACCCCGATAGGCCAGAAAGATCAGCAAGCCCAGAGCCAGCAACACGCCCAACATGCCGATCATGGCTGCTGCTCCGTAAATACCCCAGCGGGCTTGATGCTGTCATCGAGTAGCCAGTCGAAGCTCACACTCGAACGGGTGCCGAGATCCTGCCAATGCGTTTCCAACCAGTGGGCCGCCCGCACCTGACCCAAATCGCGCAAGTGGCACAGATAAGGCCATTCGGCATTGAGTTTGCTCGATGCTTGTAAGTCCAGCAAATCGTCATCCGCGTGGATCCGATGCAGGCGCATATCGCGGTAGCGCTCCTGCTCTAGGTTTTCTACATCGATTAATTGCTTAAGCAGCATGATCGAACGCAGTTCCTTGACCAAACTGGCATTAAAAGTGATCTCATTCATACGATTGATGATCTCGCGTGCCGTGCGCGGCAGATCCGGTCGGTAGAAGGGATTGATTTGCACCAACACCAGATCTCGGGCATCACATTCATCGACCAGAGGAAACAGCGCCGGATTACCCATATAGCCTCCATCCCAGTAGGCTTCGCCGTCGATTTCGACCGCCTGAAACATGAAAGGCAATGCGGCGGAGGCCATGACGGCATCGGCGGTCAGTTCGGGGCATCTAAACACTTTTGGCCGCCCACTGCGCACATTGGTGGCGGTCACGAAGACTTTAAGCGCCTTGCATCGGCGAACCCGTTCGAAATCGACATTGGCTTTAACCAGATCGCGCAGTGGATTGAGATTCAGCGGATTGAGTTCATAGGGCGAGAAAATCCGCGATAAATGATCAAAAAACAGATAGCTTGCTGAATTGTCTAGGCTCCAGTCACCACTGATCCGTGCCCACAGGTCACGTTGGATCGGACTGGACAGCGCAGCTTGACTGACCGCCTTCCAGAAACGCGCCAAGTGTTCACGGGCACCCTCAGCCCCGCCTGCCTCAAAGCCATCGGCCATGACGACAGCGTTCATCGCGCCCGCACTGGTACCGCTGACGCCCTCGATACGCAGTCGCGGTTCTTGAAGCAGGCGATCGAGTACGCCCCAGGTTAATGCGCCGTGGGCGCCCCCGCCTTGTAAGGCCAGTTCAATGGTTTTGACAGTATGGGTCATCAGTGTGTACGGGAATTCCCGCCCTCAATAACATTACGACGTTGCGTTCAGATCGTGACCCCATCACGACTCACTTGAGGGTTCATCACGACCATAAACATCTTCAAACCGGACAATGTCATCTTCGCCGAGATAACTGCCGGACTGCACTTCAATCAGTTCCAAAGGTATTTTACCCGGATTTTCCAGACGGTGGCTGCTGCCCAGTGGAATATACGTCGATTCATTTTCGCGCAGCAGAAAGCTGTGGTCATCACAGGTCACTTGTGCGGTTCCACGCACCACAATCCAGTGTTCGGCGCGATGATGGTGCATCTGTAAGCTTAAGCGCGCCCCGGGGTTGACCGTAATCCGTTTTACTTGAAACCGATCTTCGATATCAATCGAATCATACGCCCCCCATGGACGATGCACCTTGCGGTGGGCTTTAGTCTCGGAGCGGCCATTGTGTTTGAGGTATTCGACAATGGTTTTAATGTCTTGGCTATGGTGTTTGTGGGTGACCAGTACCGCATCGGGGGTTTCAACAATCATTAAATCATCAACGCCGACCGTGGCCACCAGGCGGTGCTGGGCATGGATGTAGCTGCGGTGAGTGGCCTGAGTGAGGACATCACCGACCAAAATATTATCGTCCGCATCCCGTTCACCGACTTCCCACAGCGCTGCCCATGACCCCACATCATTCCAGCCGATGTTCAGCGGCAACACCGCCGCATGTTGGGTGGGTTCCATGACCGCATAGTCAATGGACTCGCCAGGGCATTCCTGAAAAGCCGTTGGGTCTAAACGCAAGAAATCCAGATCACGCCGCGCTTGAGCAAAGGCTTTGCGGCACGCGGTCAGAATATCCGGGCGGAACGTATCGAGTTCTTCCAGAAAACGCTGGGCGTGAAATAAAAACATGCCACTGTTCCAATAATATTCACCGGCCGCCAGATACTGTTCTGCGGTGGCACGGTCGGGCTTTTCGACGAACCGGCTGACCGTATAGCCGCCTTGATCGAGTGCACCGCCCGCTTGAATATAACCATAGCCGGTTTCCGGGGCATGGGGTTGGATGCCAAAGGTCACCAGATAGCCCGCCTCTGCCACGGTCTGAGCCTGATGCACCGCCTGTTGAAACCCGGTCACATCGGTGATGACATGATCCGCTGGTAAAATCAGCAATAACGGGTCTTGACCGGCCATGATGGCTTGTAAGGCGGCAATCGCCACTGCAGGGGCGGTATTCCGTCCTAGTGGCTCCAGAATCAAGGCTTGCGGGGTAACGCCGAGTGTTTGCAATTGTGCAGCGACCATAAACCGGTGATCTTGATTACAGACCAGTAACGGTGGGCTGGCTTCAAGACCGTGCAAGCGTTGCACTGTGGCTTGCAGCAGCGATTGCTCACCGAGTAGCGGCAAAAATTGTTTGGGATAGGCTTCACGAGACATCGGCCACAAGCGGGTGCCGCTGCCCCCTGACAGAATAACGGGAATGATCTGAGTCATACCAGGCTCCAGGTCAAAGGCAAGAAATCAATGCGTGGGTTCAACCACGGCGTTAAAATACCAGTTTTATTGGCTAGACAGACAATCTTACTATGATCAAAACCCGCTTCGCTCCCAGCCCTACCGGTTATCTGCACGTCGGCGGCGCCCGCACAGCACTATTCAGTTGGCTGTATGCCCGTCAACAGGCAGGGAGTTTTGTCCTGCGCATTGAAGACACGGATCTGGAGCGTTCCAGCCAAGCGTCCATCACGGCTATTTTACAGGCAATGGATTGGTTAGGGTTAGATTATGACGAAGGTCCGTATTACCAGACCCAACGCATGGAGCGCTATCGCGAAGTGATCGAGCGCTTACTGGCTGAGGGCAAAGCCTACCGCTGTTATTGCACCCGCGAAGAACTCGATACCTTGCGAGCTGAACAGCAGGCACGCAAACAAAAACCCCGCTACGATGGCCGTTATCGGGATTATCAAGGCCCGCCCCGTGAGGGTGTGACCCCGGTGATCCGGTTTCGCAACCCACTGGATGGCGAGGTCGTGATTGATGATCTGATTCGCGGGCGGATTACCATCAGTAATCGCGAACTGGATGATTTGGTCATCATGCGCGCTGATGGCAGCCCTACCTATAATTTCTGTGTGGTTGTCGATGATTGGGATATGGGGATTACCCAAGTGATTCGTGGTGATGACCATATTAATAATACGCCTCGGCAGATCAATATTTTCCAAGCTCTGGGGGTGACACCACCGCAATACGCCCATGTGCCCATGATTCTCGGCTCTGATGGGTCGCGGTTGTCTAAACGTCATGGGGCAGTCAGTGTGTTGCAGTACCGTGATGCCGGTTATTTACCCGAAGCCTTGCTGAATTATCTATTGCGTTTGGGCTGGGCGCATGGCGATCAGGAACTATTCAGCCGTGAGCAGATGCTGGAATTATTCAGTTTGACCAGCGTTAACCATGCTGCGGCCAGTTTTGATCCAGATAAACTGTTATGGTTAAATCAACAGTATATTAAACAAGCGGATGCGGCTCGTTTAGGGGCATTACTGCATGAGCACTATATGCATATTGGAGTGAACCCCAATGACGGCCCCGAACCGCAAGCGGTGGCCGAAGCCTATCGAGAACGTGCGCGCACTCTGCGGGAAATGGCCGAGAACAGCCGCTTTCTTTATCAAGACTTTGAGCATTATGACCCGGCTATGGCCAGTAAGCAGCTTAAACCGGCGGCGGTTGAGCCTTTATCCGCCTTGCGCCAGCAGTTTGTTGACTTGGAGACTTGGCAGCCCGCCGCCATTCATGCGGCTATGGAAGCGGTAGCGGAGCGTTTGCAGCTTAAATTTGGCAAAATCGGCCCACCGCTGCGGGTGGCCGTTACTGGGGGTGCCGGTTCACCATCCTTGGATGTGACCGTGGCTTTATTAGGCAAGCCACGGACTTTGCAGCGGATTGATCGGGCGTTGGCGACCATCGAGTAAGACTACCGATACATGAGCGCATGCCAATGTTTTTTACCACGGCGCAGTAACAGGGTGTCACCATGCAGTAAATCAGCGCTGGTGATTTGACGGTCGGGCGTGATCCGTTCACCGTTGAGCGTAATGGCACCATTGCTGAGGAATTCACGCGCCTCGCGTCGTGATTGAGCCAGCGGGGTTTGGGTTAACAAGGTCACGCTGTCCATGCCCCCAGCGATGTGCTCATGTGAGTGCTCGCTGTGGGGAATATCAGCGAAGACTTCACGCAGTGTTTGGGCGTCTAAGGCGCGCACATCACCGCGCCCAAATAAGACACCGGCAGCGTACTCGGCACTGATACGGGCGGTTTCTCCATGCACCAGATCGGTCAGATGCTGTGCCAGCGCCCGATGTGCGGTGCGTTGATGCGGGGCTTGTTCATGCGCTGCGGCTAAGGCCGTGATTTCTTCACGCGGCATAAAGGTCAACCAATGCAAAAACCGAATAATGTCGGCGTCATCGGTGTTCAGCCAGAATTGGTAAAATTTAAATGGGCTGGTGCGATCGGGGTTGAGCCATACGGCATTGCCTGCGGATTTGCCAATTTTTTGGCCGTCTGCCCGCACCAATAATTTGTTGGTCACCGCATAGCTGTCGTTCTGGCCTTCAGGGAGCTTACGCCGAATCAAGTCCATGCCAGCGACGATATTGCCGTACTGATCGGAGCCGGCCAGTTGCACAGTACACCCATGAGTCTGCCGTAAGTGTAAAAAATCATAAGCTTGCAGCAGTACATAGCTGAATTCGGTGTAGCTAATGCCTTGTTCTCGCTGCTGGAGACGCTCGCGCACTGAATCGCGTTGCAGCATGGCATTGACGGAGAAGTATTTACCGACATCACGCAGCATTTCGATATAGCCTATCGAACTGAGCCAGTCGTCGTTGTTGAGCAAACGGGCTGCATTAGGGCGTTTAGGATCAAAATCCAGCAAGCGTTCTAAGGCGCGACGTTGGCTGGCAATATTGGCGCGCACTTGGTCCGCATCGAGCAATTGTCGCTCGCTGTCTTTGCCAGAGGGGTCACCGATTAAGCCCGTGCCGCCCCCCATCAGAGCAATAGGGGTGTGTCCAGCACGCTGCCAGTGCATCAGCAATTTGATCGCAATGAAATTGCCGACGGTGAGGCTGTCTGCGGTAGGATCAAAACCGCAGTAACCGACCCGACCGGGGGTACTGAGGTGTGCGGATAGATTAGGTCCGGCGGTTTGATGCAGTAAACCGCGCCATTCGAGTTCAGCGAGCAACGACATAAGTGGTACCAAAAGACGTGAAGGGGGGGATGTTACCGTGCGGTGGGCAGGGCATCAAGCGTGTGGGCTTGATTTTAGCGCTTGCCGACCGCATCTTAAACCCAGTTAATCGAAAACCTGTTTAGACTATCCAGCGAATTATGGAATATAAGGATTACTATCGTACCTTAGGGGTTGAACGCGATGCGACTCAAGACGCCATCAAAAAGGCGTACCGTCGTCTTGCGCGCAAATACCACCCCGATGTCAGCCAAGAGCCGCAGGCCGAACAGCGCTTTAAAGAAGCCAATGAAGCCTATGAGGTACTGAAAGACCCGCAAAAACGCGCCGCCTATGATCAGCTTGGCGCGCAGTGGCGCTCAGGTCAAGATTTCCGCCCGCCTCCTGGTTGGCAACAGGGTTTTGAGTTCCGTCAGGGTGGGGATCACAGTGCAGGATTTAGTGATTTCTTTGAGTCGTTATTTGGGCATTTTGCCACGCATCCGGGTGCGGCTGGCGATGAGTGGCGTGCTTCAACCCGCACTCACCGCCGCCACAGCCCGTCCACTGGTGAGGATCAACACGCGCAGATTGAAATCAGCCTAGAAGACGCCTACCACGGCGTTATGCGAACCATTGCTGTGCAAGCGCCTAAAGTTACGACTAAGGGTCAGGTTAAAACCCAAGAGCGCAACCTTAATGTGCGGATCCCTAAAGGGGTGATTGCGGGACAACGTATCCGTCTAGCCGGTCAAGGGGCACCCGATCCATGGAATGGCGCCCAAGGGGATTTGTATCTCGAAGTCTTATTCAAACCCCATGATCTGTTTACCATTGATGGGCGCACCGTTATGCTGGAGTTACCGATTACGCCCTGGGAAGCAGCGCTGGGTTGCACGGTCACAGTGCCGACACTCGGCGGCAAGGTGGATTTGCGGATTCCGCCTAATTCTCAAGGCGGGCAAAAGCTGCGGCTGAAAGGACGCGGACTGCCGGGTAATCCGTCCGGCGATCAGCTCGTGACCTTGAAACTGGTCACGCCACGGGCGGATACTGCCGCTGCCAAGCAATTTTATCAGCGCATGGCGGAAGAATTGCCGATGAATCCTCGTGCTGTGTTGGGGGGGTGAGTATAGGGACAATCACTCATCCCACAGTTCCGCTAACCGCCGATCACGGCCACAGTTAAAGCGGTATAAACGGTAACGTATCGGATTTTTTTGATAATAATTCTGATGATACTCCTCGGCAGGATAAAAAACGCTGCGCTCGCGAATCGGGGTCACTATCGGTTGCCCGAAGCGTTCCGACGCATCCAGCGCTTGTTTTGACGCTTCAGCCAAATCTCGCTCGTAGTCGTTGCTGACAAAAATCCCAGTCAGATAAGCTTCGCCGCGATCACAAAATTGGCCGCCATCATCCAAGGGATCGACATTACGCCAAAACACCTCTAGCAGGGTGGCGTAATCGACCACCTCGGGGTCATACACCACTTTGACCGCCTCAACATGGCCGGTGCCACCGCGCACGACCTGCTCATAGCTGGGATTAGGCACATGGCCGCCGATAAACCCCGATGTGGTCGATATGACCCCGTCCAACTCGTCGTAAGGCGGTTCCATACACCAAAAGCAGCCCCCAGCAAACACCGCACTGGCCTGATGCTCATGGGCGAGGGTAGGGCTGACACTCAGCAATACAGCCAGCAGTACGCCGACACCCTGCAGACGTTGAATCGTGCTCATCCGCGGAGTTCCGGCAACGGCTCATCGAGAGGCACAAAGCGCAGGGCTACCCCATTATTGCACCAACGTTTGCCGGTGGGTGGTGGGCCGTCATTGAACACATGGCCTTGGTGGCCGCCGCAGCGGAGGCAGTGATACTCGGTGCGCGGGAAAATCAACCGGAAATCGCGTTTAGTCCCAATATGCTCATCGATGGCTGCGTAGAAACTTGGCCATCCCGTGCCGCTGTCGTATTTGGTTTCTGAGCTGAATAATGGTAAATGGCAGGCGGCACAGACGAAGGTGCCTGCACGTTTTTCATCGTTTAACGGACTGGTGAAAGCCGGTTCAGTGGCCTCGCGAAACAACACATTCCAGGCTTTGTCATCGAGATACTGACGCCAATAATCGCGCCCAACCTTTAGGCGCTGAATGGAGCCGTCTTGGGTCAAAGCAGCCGTTACGGCAGCAATATCATGGGCATTGGCCGCTTGTGCCCAAGTTCCCGCCATGCCGATAGCACTCAATGCAGCCAACCCATCAAGAAAATGTCGTCGCGTCACTGGTAGATGCCTCGCTAGTGTGAATGAATACTGCGGACTGTGACTCATCAGCGGGTAGACGGTTCCCAAGAGAAAGGCAACACCCTACAACCAAGCCTTGTTGCGCGAATACACTACGCTATGCGCAGCGACGCACTTTAGGCGTTTAACCTTTAGTCTTGCACCTCGCTAGACTGGCTGAATAACGGTATGATACACAGCAACATTATTCGATATCTCAAACAGCCATGCACTTTCCCTACGGTATTAGCGATTTTGCCAAAATCATCTGCGCCGATCAGTTTTCTGAGTTGTTTGGTGGCTTAGCCATTGGGCAACATCCCACGCCGCTGCATAATCAGTATTTGATTCTGCGTTGGGATTTTTCCTTGAGCAAAGTTCAAGGCGAAATCGCCGACATCGAAGTAGTGTAGTCATGATGACGATGAACGCGACAGACCATCATCGCACAACCGCATGACACTCGCTGTCAATGGCCATTTATTTTCAGGTGATCGCAAAACTCGAACAACTCATCGGCGAAATCGGCGACCTCAACAGCACGTTGATCCTGCTGGTCGGTCCCAGTCGCAGTGGTAAGACCCAACTGCTGCGCCAACTCAGTGCTAGGTTCCACCTTGAGCCGCTCAACGTCGGTCTGGAGCTAGGGCGTCGTTTGGCGGCTACGCCGAATAATAAGCGCGGTTTTTCGGCAAGCGAACTGCTGCGGGAGATCGCGCAACATGCACAATACGGGGAACGAACTGAAGACCCGCTGCTGCTCGACAACCTCGAGTTGCTATTCGAACCTAGTCTACAAATCAACCCGCTTGAACTCATTAGGCGGCTAGCTCACTTCAAGCGTGTCGTGGCCGTCTGGCCTGGCGAGCTGCGGGGTGATCGGCTGATCTACGCCGACATGAGTCATCCAGAACATCGTGACTACAGCCGTGATGGCGTGGTCGTAGTCGAAATGTGCCGAATCTACTGAAACTGCGAGGGAAGATACAAGCCTTATGGCCAACAACATGAAATACGGAGATCTGATCCAGTTCGAGCAGATTGAGTCCGTCATCCAACTGCTCGATGCCGGACGCCCGGACGAGGCCAAGAAGCTCGTCGCGACCTATGTCATCTCCGACGACATGGCCGAGCGGATCGCCAAGCTCATGGTTCCTCAGCTCAGTTTCGACGACTCCGTCGATCACAAGGGCGTACTGATCGTCGGCAACTACGGTACGGGTAAGTCGCACTTGATGTCGGTGCTGTCGCTGATGGCCGAGGATGCGGCCTACGCACCCATGATCCGTCACCCCAAGGTCGCCGAGGCGGTGGCACCGATCGCTGGCCGCTTCAAGGTGCTGCGTATCGAGGTGGGTGGTCTGCAGATGCCGCTGCGCCAGATCATCACCCTGCAGCTTGAGCGTTTCCTCGAAAAGATCGACGTTGACTACAGCTTCCCGACTGCCGACAAGGAACTCAACAACAAGGATTCCTTCGAGGAAATGATAGCCGCCTTTGGTGAGAGATTCCCCGACCAGGGCGTGCTGTTGGTGGTTGATGAATTCCTAGAGTACCTGCAATCCCGTCGCGACCACGAACTGGTGCAAGACTTGGCCATCCTGCGGCAGATCGGTGAAGTTACGAAGCACCTGAAATTCCGGTTCGTGGCGGGTGTCCAAGAAGCCATCTTCGACAGCGTCCGATTCCAGCACGTCGCCGACAGCATGCGCCGCGTGAACGAGCGCTTCACCCAGATACTCATCGACCGCCAAGATGTGAGCTTTGTCGTCTCAGCGCGATTGCTCAAAAAGTCCGCTGATCAACAGAACAAAATCCGCGAATACCTTACGCCGTTCGCCAAGTTCTACAGCTCCATGAACGAGCGCATGGACGAGTACGTGCGGTTGTTCCCCGTTCATCCGGACTATCTGAAGACCTTCGAACAGATCCACTTCACCGAGAAGCGCGGCGCACTTAAGACCATCGAGTCCGCCATGCTGGCCATCCTCGACCAGGAAGTGCCCGCCGACAAGCCGCTGTTCATCAGCTACGAGAGCTTCTGGAACACCATCAAAACCAACTCGGTCTTGCGTGCAGACCCCAACATCAAGGAGGTCATGCGCGTATCCGAAGTGCTGGAATCCCGCGTACAGCAAGCCTTCACGCGCCCGACCTACAAGCCGATGGCGCTGCGCGTCATCCATGCGTTGGCCGTTCACCGGCTGACCACCGGCGGCGACATCCATGTACCCATTGGCCCCACGGCTGCCGAGCTGCGTGACGCGCTGTGCTTGTTCGACACGACCATCACGGATTTACCTGGCGATCCATCGGAAAATCTTCTTTCCAAGGTGGTGACGGTACTGAGGGAAGTGTTGAAGACCGTCAACGGCCAGTTCATCTCCAAGGCGCCGGACACCGAGCAGTATTACCTCGACCTCAAGAAGGACATCGATTACGACGCCCAAATCGAAAAGCGCGCCGAGGCCCTGTCCGACGATGCCCTAGATCGCGCCTACTACAGCGCTGTCAAGACGCTGATGGAGTGCAGCGACGATCTGCGTTATCCCGGTTTCCAGATCTGGCAGTACCCGCTTGAATGGCAGGAACGCCGTGTCGAGCGCTGGGGCTACCTGTTCTTTGGCGCTCCCAATGATCGCCCGACGGCTCAGCCGGAGCGCGACTTCTATGTGTATTTCATCCAGCCTTTCAACAAACCCAGGTTCAGCGACAAGCACCTAGCCGACGAAGTGTTCTTCCGCCTGAAGTCGCCGGACGAGGACTACAAGCGCCATCTGTCACACTACGCGGCAGCACTGGATCTGGCGTCTACGGCCAGCGGTCGCGCGAAAACAACCTATATGTCCAGCGCTCACAAATCACTGCAATTCATGAGTCAATGGCTGCAAGAAAAGCAGATGACGGCGTTTGAGGTGACTTGTCAAGGTAAGAGTAAAACGCTGCAAGAGTGGTCTAAGGGGGTCTCCTTACGCGACCGCGCCCGACTGGGGCCGGAGGAGCGCATCAATTTCCGCGATGTGGTGAACATCGTTTCTGGCTTAGCATTGGGTTCGCGTTTTACTGACATCGCACCGGAGTACCCTGGTTTCTCGGTGCTGGTCACCGAGATTAACCGCAAACAACTGATCAGCAACGCGCTTAGGCTACTTGCCGGCGGTACTCGCACCAAGGATGCGCTCGCCGTGCTCGATGCATTGGAACTGCTTGATGGTGATCGCATTGATCCTACCAACTCCCGCTATGCGCAGGAAGTGCTCAACCGGCTTAAAGCCAAGGGTCACGGCCAGGTGCTTAACCGTAGTGAGTTGCTGTCGGGTACCTTGGATGTCGAGTATTTCGCGCCCACTAACTACCGGCTAGAACCGGATCTGCTGGTCACCGTGCTGGGTGGGCTGGTTTACTCCGGCGACATCGTGCTGTCCATCACCGGCGACAAGATCGACTCCGGCAAGCTGACCCAACTGGCAGAACGCTCGCTGGAAGAATTGAAATTGTTCAAGCACATCGAAGCACCCAAGGAGAT
>PWUP01000032.1 GCA_003562535.1 Gammaproteobacteria bacterium
CAGGTCTATGGCCTTTATGAAATAGCTCTCTGCTTTCTTGTTTCCCCTGTTGAACATTGCAGTAGCTATGGTATATGTCGCATCCGGAATCTTCCGCCCAATGTGCTCAAGTCTGTCTTTGCCTTTTTCGAATACTTTCTCAACAATGTATTCACCGTCTTCTATGAACGTGGTATTGTATAGCAATACAGGATTATCGTCTGAAATGTGTTTTACTGCCGAAGATACAAACTCCAGGACTTCATCATAAATCTCATTGTTGTCTTTGGTGCACATCAACCAGTATCCATATCGTATATTTCTTCTGAAGTCGTTGTTGTTTCTTTCTTTCCATCCTGTCTCACTTATCTCAGTAATGGTTTCAAGTGTCTTTTTGCTCTGATTCAGTTCTTCAAGTCTCTGAAGTGATATCCCTTCGTTTCTGTGCAGTTCTTCGATGAGTTTCTTCACTTCTTCTTCAGGTTCTTCTTCAGTTTCTTCTTCGCTTCTAGAATCGATGTATTCCCACAGTTTGTCCATGAGTTCTTTGTCGTTTTCGTTTTCCAGGTCCTGTATGTCCAACCTGTCTTCAAGTGCTTTTTCGCCTATCTCTTTGTCCCAGTATTCGAAGAAGAGACTGTGTATGAACTCGTATTCGCTTTTGCTTTCTGTATTATTGATCATCCTTCCCAGCAGTGCATTGGCTGTTCTTTCTCTTATGTCTTGTATCTCAAGGTCTTTATCTGTGAATCTGCAAAGCATGCCAGTAAGGTATACGAGTTTTCTATTTGTCCCCTTATACGATAGTAGTTTGTCTGTTATAAGTCTATCTTTGAGTTTCTGTGTTGCAGGAAGTAGTTCTTTGAGTTCTTCCGTGGTTGCTTTTACTATCCATTTGTCTTTCTCCCAGGTGATTACTTCATGTTCAAAGTATCTTTCAAGTAGTAGTTGTAGTATTAGCGGGTTGGACTGTGTCTTTTCTACAAGCAGGTTTTTGAGGTCTCCTTCGATTTGTTGGAATTGCTGTGGGTTGAATACGTCGGTTAGTATCCCCCAAACGAGTTCTTCTTCGTCTTTGAGTTGTCCCTCTTCTTTCGCACCTTTTGTGAGTTCTATGAGTTCTATCTGATCGTTCCTGTCGATTTCATGAAATGGTTCAAGATGACTCTTTTCTACAAAGCCCAGTCCTTCGTATGTCCTTGTGTATATGAAGCATCTCACGTCTATGTCTTTATCTGTTTCTCTTTGTTTCAGCTCTTTTATGAGCAGTTTCATGAATCTTGCACCGTCAGGTGATGTTGTGAGTATGTGTGCATCGTCTATCTGTATGAGTACTTTCTTTTTCATGTCTTGTGCCAGTCTTCTTATCGCATGGCTTACACGTAGTACCGCTCCTTCAACAGCCTTTTCACCTTCTGGTGCGTAGTTTTTCAACATCTCTGTGTAGGTAGTAGCACTCATTTCTCTGGATTCTTTTGTCTGTTCTTGTATGCCCTGTTCCATGTCTTGTGCAAGTGTGTCCATGAAATCTTTGATCATGTCGTTTTTTACTATCATTGTGACTATGATGCATTCGTTGTTCCTTCCTATTTCTTCTATCCTTTTCAGCAGTCTTGTCTTTCCCTGTCCTGCTTCTCCACTTATCCATTTGATGTTGATCCCTTCCTTTACGTTGTTTCTGTCCAGCGCTTTTTCCGCTTCTTTTATCTGTTTCTGCCTGTCTATGAAGTTTATAGGGTTGAATTCTTTGTCTATGACTATGTCTTCCAGTTCTTGTGTCTGTGTCTCTTTGTCTTTGCTTTTCAGAAGTATTCTCCCAAGTGAGTATTTCTTGCCTTCTGTTCTTTTTGCTTTTATCTGCAGGTATGCTGTTTTCTTCTGGTATGGTTTCAGTGTTTCTTTGCAACAAGTCACCTCAATGTGATCAGAATCATGCCCTGTAAGTGTTATCTCCGCTTCCAGTGGAGTGTTTCCAGTGTTCTTGAGGGCTATTTCAATCGCTTCTTGTCTGTGTTCAAGTAGTTTATCTGGACTCTGCCAGTATCCTATTTCTACTTCTCCAGGTCGTTCTTCTTCTATCCGTATTTGTTCCTGGATCAATGCTTTTCGGAAGCGCCTCTTCTTTTCGGAGCTGGCTATTGGGTATTCTTCTGCGTTCTTTGTATCTACTACCGTTGCACTTATTCTGTATTCTCCTTCTTCTGGTAGTCCTTCTATGCTTATTCCTCGTTGATGTTCTTGGTATCTGTATGTTTTGATGTAGCTTTTATCTTTCGAGGTTATGTTAAGGAAGATGTTGTAGCTCTTCTCCTGGTCTTTCTTGTATGTGTAGAGCTGTATATTCAATGGTTTGTTGGTGTAGTTGATTTCTTCTGCTTCGATTCTCAGTGTGACGTCTATGTGGTTGTTTATTTCTTCAGATACAATGTATTCTTCGTCTATCCCGTCAGTGAAGGTGCTTTTCTCTTTGTCGGTTCTCGCATATGTCTTCAGTTTGATCCGCGTGCCTTCTGCACTTGCAATGAACAGAGGCGTTAGTGACATTTCTTTAGACGCTGTCTTTATTACTGGCCCTTTTTCCAATAGCGCAAGTTCTGCTTGTTGTAGTTTCTCTGTAAGTTTGTCAATCGTTGTCCTCAGCTTTGTCCTTATCTTAAAGACTATCTCTTCTATGTCATCAGGAATATTGTCTTCTCTCATTCCCCAACCTTTGAGTATTTCTTTGAGTTTGTCTTTGTGAACGTGTATTGCACTGTGAGCATACGTGTTTCTGAGTTCTCTTACCTGGTGCAGTTCTTCCCTCGTCTCTGCACTTGTCAGTTCCATGAACAACGGTATCTTTGACAGTTCTTTGTTCTCTTGCCTTAGTTCTGTCTCTTTGTAGAAAAGCTTTGTGAAATTTACTACGTCTTCTATCCTGGATGTGTTTAAGTATGCATTCAGTAGTTCTTCTTTCTTTGAGGGTATGATGTGTGTGGCTATACATACAACTATTCCCGTTACGTAGCGAGGAAGAACTTCTGCGCTCGACCTGAGTAGAGGAATATACTTCTCTTCAAATGCTGTCTCGTTAAATTGCCCGTCCAAAAAGACCGCTCTGTGTCTTCTCTCTTCTTCTTGCCGAAGTTCATTCAGAATCTCTGTGCTCACTTGTCTGTTCCTCCCTTGTTGGTGCGATCAGTAAACTAAGTGTTCTTGAAGACTATTTCGATCGCTTCTTGTTCTTGTCTTTGTAAAGGTTATCAGAAATCTTCTGCCAGTCTAGCGAACCTTCAAGAAGGTGCGGGGGATCTTTGGATAATGGTGTCAGTTCTCGCTCTACTTCACTCTTAAGTATCTCCAGTTGACCTTCTGCGAGCCGCTCAGCTTTTAGAAACGAAAGTAATGGCTCAATATGCTTTTTAACAGATTTCTCAACTAGATTGGTCATGATCGTTTTGTCAAGAACAGCGCTTACACGAGGATCAGCTTATCTTCGTGCTACATTAAGAGCAAGAATCGTTGTAATACCAACGAGCGTTCTAACCACGAAGGACTACTCCTCTCTTCCAACAACTCTAAGGAAAGGAACTCAGTATAGTCAGACTTAGTATTATCATTGTGAGCACTGTTCAGCCAAAACAGCCATATTGTGCTCAATTATGCTCCAGAAGAAAATGCAATGGTGCTGTATGTTCAATAGTCAGGAACACGATAGTCATTCCAACTGCGTTTGTTTTGAAGATTGTGAGTGAGTCGTTACGATTCTATCATCTGTGGTGTTCCTCAAAACGTCGCTTCAACAATCAGTGAGTCACGAAAAAGGATCTTACATTCGCACATTCTTGACTGGGAGTAAGTCCGCTCATCATTATAAGAAGCGGTCCTTGACTCTTTTGAGTTTAGGATTAAGCGCAGTGGAGTTATGTGTGAGTAATCGAAACACAATGACAGTCCAGGCTTTCTTATACTCCTAATCCGCAAAGAAAGAGTAGTGTTTCTCTGGCAGCGGGGGAGCGCATCGGGCAAATGGGATAACACCGTCTGAATAACTTACTGAGTCTAACTTACAGCAAAAGAACAAAGATCTCCCTGTTTTCAAGGGAGATCGTCTGTAAGTATCTATGGAAGCCACTTATAGTGGTAGCCCCACGGGGA
>PWUP01000172.1 GCA_003562535.1 Gammaproteobacteria bacterium
TCAATTTCTCACCCGTCACAAACGCTTTGGCAAAACTTTAACCCCATTGGGCGTTCTTCGTCTAGGAATTAAGTATACTGTCCCCGGAATTGGAATGTCCCCGGAATTGGAATGACCCCAAGTCGGCGGATAAATACCGGTTTTCACAAATCGGCGCTGCCATAGCGCTTATAGGATGTGCCGACGCTAGGAGGCGCATCGTTTGCGTCTGCCATAGGCCACGTTCACGTCGTTTAACTCGGCTTTTGGCAAGGCGTTCTCCTTTGGCAATATGCCGTGAAAAACCAAGTTGCACCAGGAATATAAAAACGGCGGTAGTCCGTCATTAGGGTTTCCTTTGTTCTCGCTGCTCTGCAATGTCTCGATACATCGCATCGGGTGCCAAATCAAGTTCTCCAGGCCAGGTGACAAAATAGCCGTTCACAGTGGCTTTAGCGAACTCACTGGGGTCGAGCAATCGCGAGAAGACCCCTCGGTAAGCCGAGGGAAGGAAGCGCACTGGACCTTCAAGCCCGTCCGCAAAGCGGACATGCAGGCAACCGTGGGTGATCACCTTGACTTCTATGACTTCCCAATTCAACATCACTATCACTATCACTCCAGTGGAGGTATTTCATTAGGTTGTTGATGAGCCTGACAACGCTCCCAATTTTCCAATAACTCATTCTGATGCAGCTCAGCCCAGTCGAGCACGAGATTTAATGCCCGTCTTGGAAATTTACCTTTTTCCGAGCATATGTAGGCGGACGGCGTGGCATCTAAAAAGTTATAGCAGAAAACAAATCTAACCCGCTTGCTTTGCTTTGATTTTACAATACTATCAAATAATTGGCAACAAAGCATTGAACCTGCACCATAGCGTTGCCAGCGCTGACTTTTTCACGGCCACTCTCCCACCTTGCGTAGCGCCTCTCGAATCAAACTCTCTGACAAATAAGAGCCGTTGGCAAGTAATTGTTCGATTAACGGCCTAGCCGCTGCGGTAATTCCCGACTGTTTGGCACGCAGGATGATGCCCAGTGTACCGATCAGTGAAATTTGGTGAGATTGCGCTGCCGCACGCGCTTTGGCATCATCCAGCACTGCCTTGCTACCTTGGATGCATAAGCACTGGGCGAGAACTTGCGACTCACCCACACCAATATCCCAATGGAGGATGGATACCGGGACAGCGATGTCGGGCTGCGCGTGGCACTGCGCCCAGTTCAGCGTTGATTGTGTTGAGTGATCTTGTGTGCCTGCGGCAAGCTCATCCAAAACGGATTGGGGGACGATCAGGCATGAGGCCAGCCGCTTAACCAGCTCAAGCTGGTTGATCTTGCCCAGCAGAATCAACGGTGATGCATTGATCACCCAAGTTTGTTCAGTCATCAGTGAGTTCCGCATCCAGTTCGTCTGCGGTTAACTGAATGGCCGGTACTTTGCGCTGGCGCAGTTCATCGATAAACTGTGCCCGACTCAAATCCGCAATTTCACAAGCTTTTTCTTGTGAAATGCGCCGTTCTGCATACCATTGCACGGCGGCGGCGATACGCATTTCCCGTGCAAATTCAGCCGGGGGCAAGCGTAAGGCGGAAAAAATGTGGTCGGGCAGTTCGAGTGCGAGTTGCGTCATGTTCTTTCCTTTATGTGGACAATGAAGCGTCAAGCCTTGTGAGATTATAGCCCACTTTTTTGCGGTAAAAATGTTGGCTATTTCGTCCCCGGAATCAATTCTAAGATGTCTTTGATCGACAACATGCGCTCGTCACATTCTGCCGAGCGCTGGTGGGTGAGGATTGATTGGGCGGTGGCCATCATGGCCGGGTAGGCGGAACGCAGCAGTGGGTTGGCATAGATCACGATGCTGATGCCCTGTTCTTGGAGGGCTTGTTCGGTCACTTGGTTGTAGCTGGACGGCACGGCCACTAGGGTTTTGCGGTTGGGCAGTGGGTTGTAGCGTTGACAGAATTGGAAAATTTCGTCGGGCGTTTGTTGACGGCTGTGAATCATGATGCCATCGGCACCGGCATCGAGGTAGGCTTGGGCGCGCTCGAAGGTGTCGTCCACGCCTTTGTCGAGAATCAGGCTTTCAATCCGGGCGATGATCATGAACTTATCGGTGGCTTGGAGCGCATCTTATCGGGTTTAAGCTCCCTCTCCCTTTGGGAGAGGGTTGGGGTGAGGGGCTGACGAACACAAAATCCAGCCCCCCCATTGGGCGGCGACTTGATGATCGAGGCGGCTGTCGCCGAGAAACAGGGCGGGGTGTTGGATGGTGCCTTGGTTTAATTCCCGTTCGACAATCGTGCTGTTTTCGTCAGGGCTGCCGAAGATGCCGCCGTCATCAAACCGTGTGGTGCACTTAATTTGGATCTGACCCCTTTTGACCCTTATTAGACGGCAACCAGCACGGATACTGAGCCAGTGATGTGATCGGCGGCTTTAGGCCGGATGATGATCTCGACGTCTCTGTCCAGCTGGGTGATGAAGTGTAAAAGCCGTTCCGAAGAAAACCGACGCAACTTGAAGTTGCGCAGCTCTGAGACGTGCGATTGGGCAATCCCAAAAATCTCGGCGGCGGCCGTCTGGGTGAGCTTATGTTCCTTGATCAGATCGTTCAGGCGTATGGCCAGAGCGGTGCGCAGCCTACGCTCCTGGGCGTCGGTAAAACCTAGGTCCTTGAACACATCGCCCGTGCCGACGTCAATTGCATCATTCATCATGGCTATATCGCATCTCGTAGTCTTGCTGCGCCAGCTTTAGGCGCTCGTGAATCATCTCAATGTCTTTGCGGGCAGTCCGGATGCCCGAGGGTGACTTTTTCTGAAAGCAGTGCAACACGTACACCGCTTTGGCAAAGCGTACGGTGTAGGCAACCCGATACGTGTCCCCGCGAACAAGATCAACCAGCTCATAGACCCCAGAGCCTTTGCCCTTCCAAGGTTTGGCTGCAGGAGGTTGCCCACCCAATTGCACCACGCCTAGCCCGTAGCCAAAGTCATCGATGGCGTCTTCTGGAAATTCCAGCAGATCGCGTTTGGATGAACCGACCCAGTGCAAGGGTCGCTCTTGGCGAGGCGGCTTAGACACACAATGAATATACCTCATGCGATATAAATAGTCAAATCTCTCGATGAGTCAGATCACTGAAAATGGGTCGCTCTGGAATGCGTCAAAAAGGCTTTGGGGCTTTTTTGCTTTGCCTCCTGTTAGGCTCGCTAAAACATCGCCAATTGGGGCTGCAGAAGAGCAAAAAACAGCATACGAGCCGCTGTCTTTGAACGTCGTATAATGTACATTATGTTAAATTGCTACAACCTACCCACACCGCCCGATACGGTGCTGCGATAGTGGCATGGTAAGCGTTCAGACCCCCTGCCTTAAGCTCCCTCTCCCTTTGGGAGAGGGTTGGGGTGAGGGGCTGACGAACACAAAATCCAGCCCCCCATTCGGCGGCAACGTGATGATTGAGGCGACTGTCGCCGAGAAACAGGGCGGGGTGTTGGAGGGTGCCTTGGTTGAGGATCTGACCCCTTTTATTCCTTTCTTTGCTGGGAATTGCTGCTCGGAATCGAGGCGCGATAACGCTCGGCGATTTCCCGCTTACTCTTCCTCAATAAGGCGACTTCGGATGGTGTCAGCATCCGGGGAACGTTCGAGGTAACGAGCTTCTGATTGAGTAAGGCAGTCGAACCCATAACCGAATCGCTCGTGCCACCAGATTTCAAGTGTTTGTCCATGTTTCTCTCTCAGCGCAGTGAGTTGCTCTTGTGTTGGCGACAAAATGGCAGAAAAGGGTTTGCCGGTGAGTACCGTTGCCCCGATGACGCCGCCGCCATTCGACTCGATATGCCCCTTCAGGTTGGCAAGCGTTCCACCTTGCCCGACAAAGTCATCCACCCGCAAGTATGTGGCTCCGGAAATGACTTCGCCATCAAATGCGGCCGGTCTGGCCAGGCGGGCAAATCCGCTTGCACCCGTATGACCGACGATGTTGATCTGCACCAAGCCTTCATCAACCGGCAGACTGAGACGAGCACCGAGTTCATCCGCCAAGGTTTCCGGAATCGCGTTCACTCCGTCACGCTCAACGGCATGCGCCGAGGCGAGGA
>PWUP01000361.1 GCA_003562535.1 Gammaproteobacteria bacterium
CGTTAATCAATCCATCGCGGCGCTCTTTGATCGAGGCGATTTTGCCCTTGAGGTTGATGGCAATGGCATTAAACTGTCGCGCCGTGAGACCAAAGCGCCGCATGTAGTCCGATTTTAGCGCAGCGGGGTCGCCGCCACGAACCAGATCGGCAAACAGCGCACGCTCGGCTTGGCCGTACAGATCGGCATACGCACCGAGCACCGTATCCAATGTCCCATCGGGATCATGAATACGCGCTTGATAGGTGCGTTGCGCTTTAATCGGGCGCTGGGTCATGGTGTGGCATTGGATTCGGGATCATTCTGGCATTGAGCGACCAATCGCTTTAATCTTCTTCATAGAGAAATACTTTACTATGACTTGCTATTAATTTTAACTATTATTTGCAACCGTTTGAACCCTATAGCTATTGAAAGTGTATAAGTTAGGTTGACGTCTGTTAACACACTATTAAAATAGCGTGGGCAGCAGGCCAATGTTCTGCACTGATCATTTATAATCATCACTCAAGAGTCGCTACGACTCAGAATTATTCCGAGGGTACCGTGACTCAGCCACACAAGATAGAACAGGTTAATTCCATGAAAATAATGGTCTTGGATGATGAGCCGTTTATGCTGAGTCTGTGCCAACGCATACTGAGCAATTTAGGCTATCACCACGTCACCACCCAGGACAATGGTGCGTCAGCCTTAGCCCAACTGCACACGGCAGACCACCCGGATATGATCCTGTTAGACTTGAATATGCCGGAGATGGACGGCATTGAATTTTTGCGCCAATTGCAGCACCTAGAGTATCAGGGGGGCATTCTGTTAGTGAGTGGGGAAAACCGGCAAATTCTCACCACGGCCTATAATTTAGCCCGAGCGTATTCGCTGCACGTCTTGGGGCATTTGCAAAAGCCGCTGCAACCTGCGGCGCTGGCCCCGTTACTCGCCACCTGGCGGGCGCGCACCGCTACACCGGCTCCGGTACTCACGTCGCCCACCACGCCCATCACCCCCCAAGCGATTGAACAGGGTCTGCAGGCTGGGGAGTTCGTGAATTTTTATCAACCGCAAATCCATATTGCGGCGCGCCAAGTTGCTGGGATGGAAGCCCTAGTGCGCTGGCAGCACCCACAATGGGGGCGGGTCCCACCCGATGCGTTCATCCACATCGCAGAACAGCACCATCTGATTCAGCACCTCACCGAACAGGTCATCGAGAACGCTGCCCGTGATGCGGCCTTATGGCAAACAGCCGGTTTTCCCATTAAGGTGGCAGTGAATCTCTCTATGGCCGATTTATCGCAGGTGGAGTTACCCGAGCGGGTCATCCAGACCGTCAACCAGCAGGGCGTACCCCCGGAACACTTCACCTTAGAAATTACTGAGAGCCGTTTAATGGAGGATGTGCGGACTCCGCTGGATATCCTCATTCGTATGCGGCTCAAACGCATCCGACTGTCGATTGATGATTTTGGCACCGGATTTTCTAATCTGGCGCAACTGATGAATTTACCTTTCACGGAGTTGAAGATTGACCGTAAATTTGTGCAAGGTGCGGCTGAGGATGATGCCGCCCGAGCGATCTTGGAATCCAGCGTCCAGCTCGCCAAGCGTTTAAACATGACCATTGTTGCCGAAGGAGTAGAAACCCAAGCCGATTGGGATCGGATTGCCGCCATCGGCTGTGATAGCGCCCAAGGGTATTTAATCAGCCCCCCAATGCCGGCCTCTGCCGTCATCCCTTGGTTACAAACATGGGGAAAGGACTAGGCAGTTATTGCGTTTTTTTCTGATAAAACACCGTGCGCAGATAGCGGTGTGGCTCGAATTCTGGGCACAGTCCCGCAATGGACTCCGTGGAGCCGATAATCAGTGCCCCATCACGCGCTAATGCCGAGCCTAGATTGCGGAACAAGCGGATTTTGTCAGGCTGGGTAAAGTAAATGGCTACATTACGACAAAAAATAATGTCAAACGGCGCGGGGGCGGCCAGGGGTTCGAGCAGGTTGGCGCGCCGAAACGTGGCTAAGGCCCGCAGCTCGTCTTTAACCTTCCAGCGGTTATCTGCCGGATCAAAATGCCGGGCGATTTTATCCGGAGCCATGCCGCGATTGAGATCCATCGGGCTGAAATGGGCGTAGCTGGCCTGGGCGACCGCTGTATCGGAGATGTCGAGACCTAATATGCGGATATCATAACCGGCGAATGATCCCAGCAATTCCTTCAGTACAATGGCGGTACTGTAGGCTTCTTGGCCGGTTGAGCAGGCGGCGCTGAGAATGCGAATGGGAATCGGCTTGAGCCTCGCTTTGCTGCGGCGGTCAATCAGCTCGGGAAATAATTTATGGCGCAGCAGTTCAAACGGCGAGGTGTCGCGAAAAAACGAGGTCTCGTTGGTGGTAATGGCATCGATCACTTGGGTGCGGAGCGCAGCGTTGACCTTGGTTTTTTTGAGCAATTCCTGCCAATGCGCCGAGCCGGTTTCTCGCAGTAAGTGCGCGAGGCGGGTTTCAATTAAATACCCCTTGCTCTCGTCAAGAGAGATGCCACAGGTGGTGCGAATATACTGACTCCAGGCGCTGAGATCGTCGCGGCTGATTTTAGGGGGGGTCATGCTACCGCACCTCCCCGCATGACGGCGACGATACGCCCGGCAATGGCATCCAGCGGCAGAATCTCATCGACCACACCGGCCTCCACCGCTGCTTTGGGCATACCGTACACCACACAACTGGCCTCGTCTTGAGCAATCACAAAACAGCCATGACGTTTGAGTAGCTTGAGACCCAAGGCACCGTCGCTGCCCATGCCAGTCAGAATCACCCCCATAGCACGGCCAGGGAATTGATGCGCTACCGAGCGAAATAAATAATCTACCGCCGGGCGGCAATTATTCTCCGGCGGGTCGTCGGTGATCTGAATCACCTTGCCGCCCTCGGAACTCGGGGCAAGACGCATCTGGCGTCCCCCTGGCGCAATATACACGGTATCGGCTTCCAGCGGTTCCCGATGAGCGGCCTCGCGGACGCGCAGAGTGCACTTATTGGCTAAACTCTCGGCCAAGGTCTGGGTGAACAGTGCGGGCATGTGTTGCACAATCAGTACAGGCACCCCAAGACGAGGTAGAGCCGGTAACACCACACCTAAGGCCGTCGGGCCGCCGGTGGATACGCCGATGAGTATCAACTCCGGTTTGGCGCGGCCTGCTAGGCGGGTCATACGCCCGCTGACGCTGTCCGGGGCGGTGCGCGGCACGACGGGCGCTGAGGGTTTGGCGATCGGCGTGGGACTGGAGCCACGCAGGATGGTGCGTACCCCGAAGCGCAAGCTGAGCGCTTTAATCCGCGGCCCTAGCTCAGCGGTTAAGGCAGCACGACTGTCGGCGGCATTGGAAGTCTCCGGCTTGGTGATGAAATCAAACGCCCCTTTTTGCAGCGCTTGCAGGGTGAGTTTGCCGCCTTTTTTAGTCACCGAACTGACCACAATCACCGCAGGCATATTCCCGGCGGCTTTGAGGGCATCAAGCACCGCCAAACCGTCCATTTCAGGCATTTCCATGTCCAGCGTCAGCAAATCGGGCTGTAACTCCCGCACTTTCTGCACGGCGAATTTGCCATTAGCCGCCTGACCGACGACTTCGACTTGGGGTAATTGGCTTAATACATCGATCATGACCCGGCGGAACAAGATCGAATCATCGACCACTAAAACTCTCATGCATCATTCCATTTAAATAAAGCCTCAGTGTCGAGAATCGCGGTCAAGCGATCACCTTGACGCCATACGCCGAGCAAACGACTGCGCAGCCTGGGGTCGATGCCTGCGGGTGGTGCACCGATATCGTCGGTGTCTAACACCATAGCTTCAGTGACGGTATCGACCAAAAAGCCGAAATGTTCACCGTCATGCTCCATGATCAGTAGTCGAGCTTCGGGGCTGTTGGCATAGCCGCCTAGCTCCAAGTGTTCGGCCATATCGACCACGGTGACAATCCGACCGCGTAGGTTACGGATCCCCGATACCCCAGACGGTGCCCCGTACACGGGCGTGATTTCACCGACTTTGACCACCTCCAACACCCGTTTGGCGTCAATACC
>PWUP01000075.1 GCA_003562535.1 Gammaproteobacteria bacterium
AACCCATTGAATCCTGAATGGCGACATGCAAATCCCAGAATGTGTAGTTTGACGGAACCATTATCTGCCGCCATATTGGAGGTTCTGTGTCTGTAAGTGTAATCTTGAACTGATATACCTTGGACCAGTCATTCTTCATATCAATCACCCCTTGAACTGCTTCAAATCATATCATAGGAGCTAAAAAGAGTCTTCTTGGATGCCCAGGGTTAGCTCTTACCTTCAACGTTTCGCCTCCTGCAGCTTCTTACTGGTGCTAGGTTTGCGAAATTCACTTATCATCTACTGTTGGGGAACAACAGCGTTGTCCCCTTCCTCAAATTGGGCAGCTTTTTCAACGATTCTCACCGGTTCTATGCTGTACATAACGGATATGATCAAATTCCGTTCTTGCCAAACAACTAATCTGCTAATCCAGCTAAACTGCTGTTCTCTACGCTTCTCACAATGGTCTCCCATGACCCGCCTCACTGCTGATCCTGCAGTTCAGCTTCCCCTGCGATCTTTGCAGGTCCCGCTTCTTGGCGCGATCTTCGCCGATCCACTTCTCAGCCGGTTTTTGCTGATCAGCTTCGGCTGCAAGATCTCAGCAGCCAGAATGACCCACCCCACCGCAAGCGGTCCGCCCCCTCCATAGGATGGGATTAGACCATAACCAGGAAACAAATTGTGTTGTGGAAGAACCGCTGATTATTCCAGCTCCCCCAAAGCTTTGTCATCAAGGTTCTTGATCAATCTCCATTTAGCGACTCGTTCAACCTTGTGCGGCATTGTGGGATCAAGGTAGAGATAGTTCCTTGTGTTGATCTCAGGAAGGTCAAGATCTATGTCTAGAAAATCACAGAGATATCCAAGTCTTCTTATGACTCCGCTGTTACCCAAACTCACACCATATTCAGCAAGCTTCTTCCTGTCATAGTCTTGAGTCTTCAAGGCCTTCGCAACTTCCACTATTCCTCCGCAGTGTTGGGGCTTATCGAGGCAGTCAATAATAGTCTTTTCCTTGTCTGTGATTCGAACTTCCTCTTCGTCTATCCAAAGCTTTCTAATCCCAAAGAACTTCGATTCCTTCACTCGCACTACCTGGTATCGTACGCCAAAGATCTCCGTTATTTGCTCTTTTCTGCGAGAGGTTGTTTCTATGAATACCGTTGAAGGAATCTGCTCGGTAAAACCGTAATGATGAAGAGCACTCCAATATGCTATAGCATACGGCTTCACAATAAGAGATCCGATAACAAACTCGTTGAGTGTAAATTTCCCCTTTTCAGCTCCGAGAGGAATTATGATGTATTTTCCTTTTTCTATTCTTTCTATCCAGCCTCTCTTCTCGAGGCGCCAGAGTATGACAGCAAGGACATTTCTTTCGATGTTCAAGGAACGTGCCAGATCATCAAAAGTGAATGCTTTTCCTCTTCTTGCTATCTCATCGAGCAAAGCAATTCTCATTTTAATGCACCTCAGTTAACACTATCACGCATTGATATGTGTATAATTAAGAATGACTTATGTATTAGTATATCAAATACTGTGTAATTTCTGGCGTTTATCCATGACATGATACTGCGCTGCGCTGTTTGTCGAATGCACTGGCAAGAACCTTGATCTCAGCATTGACCGAAAGCTCGCATTTTGATTCGCTGACTGAATATTGTATTATCTGGTCAGGTAGACCAAACAGCTTCTATTGCCAAATCCACAGTAAGCATTGTAGTCGACATGAAAGTCCAAGGGGGGACCACAATGAGACTGCTACTGATAGCAGCACTATTGCTGCTTTTTGTGCCCGCTTCATTTTCGATATCACTCATTCAAGCCACAACAGGTGATTTCGAATTTCTCTACTCAGAGGAAGCTCTGCGATTCAAACCAGATCATCCTGAAGTAGCCATCGTAAGAACAATTCATCAGAACAATCTGATCTCAATGCGTATTCAGGAGCTCATGTTGTCCAGGGTGCGACTACTAGGCGTGTCTGGCAGTGGTATGTTTGATGAACATCAAAAAGAACAGACCCTGTACTTCACCCGGTGGATCCTGCAGGAATACCGAGGTTTTTCTTTCTTATCCAGAGTTATACGGAACGCGCATCAGATGGGATTCCGATATGAACACAATAGCCCATTTATGGATCACTGCAGAAGTAGATGACGAAGAGGTTCTCCTTTCGCTGAACTATATCATGCTGCTAAACGACTATGCAGAGTTTGAAGAGGAGCGGTATCTTTCAAATGAATATGAAACACTTTTCAGATCCGCGCACTCATATAGCAAAGCCAACCACTTAGGCGCCTGGGGAGAAGTGATTCTTGAAGAACCGCAGTTCCGGAACGGGAAACAGTTGCCTCGAAAACCGAGCTACTTTGGGATCCTATAGTGTATTTCAGGGCTGGTGCGTGGTATCACAGGTACTACTGCATCTTCTTCCATGAAGCTGGGAGAAAGTCTATAAGGTTGTCTAAAGCCAAGTATCTCGGTTTTACCCCATGCCCTGTATGCAATCCTCCGGAGTGAGAGGAGTCAAACAATAAACACTGAGAGCTTTTCCTTGTAGTTCTGCGAAAAGCAACAAGTATTTGATGATCTTCTGTTCCGGTACCCCGAAAAAGGAGAGCAACGAAAGGAATGATAATAATGCACTTCACGGCGATCGATTTTGAAACAGCAAACGAAGATTTGGCATCTATATGTCAAATCGGACTCGCAGTGTACAAAGACGGTAATTTGTCTGAAGAATGGAAGACTTGCGTCAATCCAGAGGACTACTTCTCGGTTTTTAACATATCCATTCACGGAATTGATGAGAGTGCTGTAGAAGTCGCACCGACCTTTCCAGACTTGATAGAGAAGCTACATTCATATCTGGAAGACAAAGTGGTTGTATGTCACACAAGTTTTGATCGCCTTGCGATGCAGCAAGCATGCAAACGTTACGGACTCACCTCTCCAAGATGTAAATGGATAGATACTTCAAGAGTAGCTCGAAGAGCATGGAAATCATGCGCAAGCAAGGGGTATGGACTGCGCAAAGTATGCAAGACTCTTGGTTATGAGTTCAAGCATCATGATGCTCTTGAAGACGCTAAGGCCGCGGCCTACATTCTCCTTTCTGCCATGAAGGAGGCCGGGCTGGATCTTGATGAATGGCTCAGAAGAGTGGAACAGCCAATTGATCCTGAAGCAAGTAAAGCCATCGCAGAAATCACACGCGAAGGCAATCGGGAAGGTCCTCTGTTTGGTGAGGTCCTGGTCTTCACAGGCGCGCTCGACATCCCTCGAAGAGAAGCGGCTGATCTGGCAGCAGCGGCGGGTTGCAAGGTCACAAACGGCGTGACAAAGAACACAACAATTCTTGTAGTGGGTGATCAGGATATCAGGAAGCTTTCAGGCCATGAAAAGAGCTCGAAACACAGAAAGGCCGAAGATCTTGTTGAAAGCGGTATTCCTATAAGGATCATAAAAGAAAGCGATTTCAGGGAACTCGTCAAACTATGATAATGGATTGATGAATGATTTTGAGAAGACAAGTTCAATAATGAACTACGGAAGAATTAGTCTAGAATCAAGGGACGCTCAAGTGCCATTAGACCGCTCAAATAGAGCGTCAAAAATGGGGACAATTACATCAGACTAGATTTTTTTGGAAATGGCACATCCAGACAATAACTAAAAATGGTATCTGACCCCATTTTGAGTTCTCATCCCCAGCTGAAGAGAGCCATAACCATCAGATAGGCTGAATGATGAAGCGTGCTCCAAAGGATGGTACCGTCCCTGTATACTTGCCATCCCCAGGCCACACCACCAATGAAAGTCACTATTAGAACAGGTGCGATCCCTGCAGGGTCACTAAGGAAGACCAGTGGCAGATGCCATAACGAGAACAAGATCGAATGGATGAGAATTGCAGCTATAGGTCTCTTCACGAATCCTCTCATAAGGCTTGGCAAGAGCACTCCTCGAAAAAACAATTCCTGAGCAAAGCCGCCTGCAGGAGCATAGATGAGCACCGAGACGGTATTCCACCCCGAGTATTCTCCGGAAAGAACCACTGGAAAAA
>PWUP01000053.1 GCA_003562535.1 Gammaproteobacteria bacterium
ACCCAAGGCACCGATATTGACCGTTTGGTGCGTGAGTTTCGCGCCCGCCATACGGAGTTTGCCTCTATTCCCATAGTGGCGGTGAACACCCCGGATTTTTCCGGTTGCCTGGAAACCGGCTATGCAGCGGCCCTGGAAGCCATTCTCGACGCCACCGTGCCATCGAGCGCCACAGTAGAACAACGGCCACGGCAGGTGAATCTGCTGCTCGGTGCCCATCTCACTCCCGGTGATGTCGAGGCGATTAAAGAATGGGTGGAAACGTTTGATTTGCAGCCCGTCGTCGTGCCGGATCTGGCCGATGGTTTGGACGGGCATTTAATCGCTGAGGATTTCATTCCGGTCAGTCTGGGCGGTACATCGGTGGGCGAGTTGGCCCATTTGGGTGAGGCCATAGCCACGATTGTAGTGGGCCGTTCGCTGGATCGTGCGGCCGATTTGTTGCGCCAGCGCAGCGGGGTACCCGATTATCGTTTTGACGGACTGATGGGGCTGGCGGCCTGTGACCGGTTCACCCTGTTGCTGGCGGAATTATCGGGGCTGGCTGTGCCGCAGCGGATTGAACGCCAACGCGCTCAGTTACAAGACGCGATGGTGGATACCCATTTTATGACCGGGCTGCGCCGTATTGGGATGGCTGCCGATCCTGATCTGCTCCAGCAACTCGGCATCTGGCTTGAGGGCATGGGCGCTGAGATTGCCGTAGCGTTGGCGGCGATAAAAGCCCCGGTACTGGCCGATCTACCCAGCGATTCGGTACACATCGGCGATCTTGAGGATTTTGAGGATCTGGCGCGTGACACTGAGGTTGAGCTAGTCATCGGTAATTCTCATCTACTCGCCAGTGCTGAACGGCTCGGCGTGCCGCTGCTGCGGGCTGGGTTTCCCCAATACGATTGGGTCGGCGGTTATTGCAAAACTTGGATCGGCTATCGAGGAACTCGGCAAGCCTTGTTTGATTTAGCGAATCTAGTGGTGCAACATCATGAACCGATTGCTGCGCATATTTCGCAATTCGCTGTCCACCCCCGGAATACCCATGCCACATCGTCACCGTCATCTGCGTTTGGTGGTTGATGCTATGCCATCTACCACCCTGCGGCTTGCCTTTGCCAGCACCGACCGAGTGACGGTCGATCAGCACTTTGGTGCCAGCACGGCGTTTGCCATTTATGCCATCGATGCCCATAAGGCTCAATTAGTCGAAGTTATTGAGTTTATTGATAGTGAAGACGGCAATCATCACGATAAATTAAATCCCAAGATCGCTGCGCTGGCAGACTGCACGGCGGTGTATTGTCTTGCGGTGGGTTCTTCAGCCGTGCAGCGACTGCTCGCCTCTGGCGTGCAACCGATCCGAGTCGAACCCGGAGCGCCGATTGAGCAGTTGCTGGCTGAGTTCCGGCAGGAGCTGAATAACGGTCCGAGTGGCTGGTTGGCCAGGGTGCTTAAAGCTCGTACAGCCGATAGTCAGCGTTTTGATGCTATGGCCGCTGAGGGTTGGCATGAATCCAATTGATGACGACACTCTGCTGCTGCGTCAGGCCCAGGTTATCGCGGTAGACACCGGACAGGTGATTGTACGTCTGGAGCGGATCACAGCGTGTTCCGCCTGCCCCAGTGCCAAGCTGTGTGGAGCCGGTACCCGTAGCCAAGATTTAAGCGTGCCGTACAGCGCACCAGAACAGCTAGCCCCCGGCGATCAGGTAACGATTGGCATTTCCCCCACGGCGGCTTTGCGCGCCACCGCCGTGGCTTATCTGACCCCGCTGGCCGGTCTGGTCACGGCGATGGCCTTAGCCAGCGCTGGGGGATTAGCCGACGGCACGGTCGCACTGCTCAGCCTGCTAGGGCTGGGTTTAGGTTTTATCGCCATGCGTCAGTTGGCTCATCACCCCAATCAGCGGCTGGTGCCGGTATTAATCACCGCTGACACCCCAGTTCACTGTAACCCCAATCTGGAGAAGTAACTATGAGTATGATCACCGGCCTAACCCGTGGAGGTGTAAGCTGGACACCCGAGTTTGTGGCTGCACTGGATGAGACGAAATGCCTTGGCTGTGGCCGCTGCTATAAAGTCTGTCCGCGCGATGTGTTCGACTTGGTCGAAAACGACAGCGACGATTTTGATGATGATCTCGACGATGATGTCTTGATGATGATGACGCTGCAAGATGTGCTGGACTGCATCGGCTGCGGTGCCTGTTCCCGCGTCTGCCCCAAGGGCTGTCTCAGCCACAGCAGCGCACCCCTACCGGCGTAATCCGATGACCGCTCCAGTCGTGATTGATGATACCACCCTGCGCGACGGCGAGCAGTCCGCCGGGGTGGCCTTCACCCGTGAGGAAAAATGCCGCATTGCCACTCTGCTGTCCCGCATCGGGGTACCGGAGCTGGAAATCGGCATTCCGGCGATGGGGGCTGAGGAATGCGCCGATATCTGCGCTATTGCAACCTCACTGGCCGAGGGGGGACACACGCCCCGACTGCTGGTGTGGGGACGGTTAACCGCCGCAGACATCGCGATCTGTCGCGGCCTGCCGGTACACCTGCTGGAATTATCGGTGCCGGTGTCCGATCAGCACATTCAGCATAAACTGGGCAGCAACAGGGCGGAGATACTGGCGCGGATTGCCCGCTGGGTGCCAGTGGCCCGGGAGGCCGGGTTTGAGGTCGGTGTGGGCGGTGAGGACGCCTCACGCGCCGATCCGGCTTTTCTGGTCGAAGTCGCCCAAGCGGCTGAAGCCGCCGGAGCGCAACGCTTTCGGTTCGCCGATACCTTAGGGGTGCTGGATCCGTTTGCCACCTTTGAGACCATTACCCGCTTACGTGCGGCGATTGGCATTGAATTGGAAATGCATGCCCATGATGATCTCGGTTTGGCTACGGCGAACACCTTAGCGGCGGTGCGTGCCGGTGCCAGCCATGTCAATACCACCGTTAACGGCCTCGGCGAACGGGCGGGCAATGCGGCGCTGGAAGAAGTGGCTTTAGGGCTGCGCCAGTTCTACGGCATGGAACAGATCCTGGATTTTAGCCGCTTATTGGACGCCTCGGCGGCGGTGGCTCAAGCCTCGGGACGCCCGGTGGGTTGGCATAAAAGCGTGGTGGGCGAAGGTATATTTACCCACGAAGCCGGTATCCACGTCGATGGCTTACTCAAAGACTTTAAAAATTATCAACATATTGATCCTGCGCTTCTGGGACGCCACCATCGTGTATTGCTCGGCAAGCACTCAGGGGCGCGCAGCGTTCTGGCCGCTTATGCGGATCTTGGCATTGAGCTTACCCCGGTGGAAGCTGCTTGTTTGCTCAAGCGCATCCGCCAGTTTGCCACCACCACCAAGCGCACGGCAGAACCTGCTGACTTACACGCTTTTCGTGATGAACTCAATGCAATCCGTTCATCGTTTCCCGAATCTGACCTTGGAGTGCTATTATGAGCGAATTGAACGAACTCAGTCTGCATGAAGCTATGGAGGAACTGGTTTCAGCCGAAGATTTTCTCGATTATTTTGGCGTGAGCTATACGCCGGAGATAGTCAACGTCAACCGTTTACATATTCTGCAACGCTTCCATGACTATTTAAACGCCCATCCCGCCAGCGGCGATGAAGAGCAACACTATGCGCATTACCGCCACTGGCTCACTCAGGCGTATAACGACTTTACTACCTCGGACGCACTGACTGAAAAGGTGTTCGCGGTATTCAAAAAAGCCAGCGGCATTGCCGTAATTCCCATCAATGCCATCCGCCGTTAAAGAGTTGCGCTGATGCCCCTACGTACTGAATTCAACCACGGCGATAGTGTCCGCGTGATCCGCAACCTGCGTAACGACGGCACCTACCCGGGTGTAGCAACCGGTGAGTTACTGGTGCGGCGCGGCCGTGTCGGTACGGTCATTGAGATCGGCACGTTCCTGCAAGACCAGATCATTTACAGCGTGCATTTTCTTGAGCTGGATCTGATTGTCGGCTGTCGCGAAGGAGAAGTGATCAGCGCGGATGCGGACTGGACGCCTAGCCGCTTCGAATCCCGCGATAAAGTCCAGGCGCTGCGCAGTTTCGCAGTCGATGGTGAGGTGGTTGCGCCTGTAGGGAGTGTGGGCGAGGTGCTGAAAGTCATGCGTGATATGCCCAACGGCGTACATTATCAGGTGATTTTTGCCGACCGGGTGCTGTGCGTTCCTGAAGCCTCGCTGCAACTGGCCATGTCTGTCACTGAACCTGACCAAACCGCCATCCAGCCATGAACATGATGGCTTACCATCAGCTCAAAGCGGCTCAGGCTGTGCTGGCCAAATCGCTCCCGCAACTCAGTGCGGATGAAGCCGCGCAGGTTCACAAAGTCGCGCAGCGCTACGCTGAAATTGAAGCGGCGGTTCTGGGCAGTGACGAGGCCGGTGCAGTCAGCGTATCTGATACGGACTTGGCGGACGCACTGGCCGAGGTATGCTCCCGCTACCAGGACGAGCAGGATTTTCAAACGGCGTTGGCTGAAGCCGGTTTAGACGCCGACAGCCTGGCTGTGGCTTTACATCGTGATTTGCAGGTGGAGCAGGTGTTAGCGCGGGTAGCGGCGCAAGTGCCTGCGGTTGACGCCGCCGAGGCCGAGAAGGTGTATTCGCGCCATGTGGAACGCTTCCAGGTTCCGGAGCGGCGCAGCGCCCGGCATATTCTGATCACCATTAATCCAAACCTGCCGGACAATACTCGCGCCCTTGCCCAGCGCCGGATTCAGGCGATTGCCGAACGGTTGTACGACCAACCGCAGTGTTTTGAGCAACAGGCGCTGAAGTATTCCGAATGCCCCACTGCATTACACGGCGGGCAACTCGGCACCCTCCCACAAGGTGAACTGTATCCGCAAATTGACCAGGCTCTGTTTGCCATGCAACCCGGAGACATCAGCGCGGTGCTGGAATCCGAGCTGGGTTTTCATCTTCTGCGTTGTGACGCCATCGAAGCCGCCCGCACCCTGAGTTTCGAAGAAGTACGTCCAGCTTTATGTCGGCGGCTCACTGAAAAACGCGCCCGCAAGGCCACCCAGATATGGCTGCGGCAGTGTATGCAGGCGCAGTCAACATTAGGTGGCATGGAACCGCCATAGCCTTGTTGGCCGCAATCCGTTCATTGGTGTAGTCGCTGGCACCTTCAGGCCGTTGCTCAGTCAGGCGATGTGTGGTAATTTGTCGTTTATAAAAAGAAAGTAGGTGAATTGTACGCTACAGGGTGTGCAGCTCAAGCGTTGATTTTAAGTCGTAGACGGATTTTGCCTAGTACACTCGATATTCTGTCTAACAAACTGTTATGCTGAGAGACGCTTCTCGCTCTACCGGACGGCAATTCCGCTGCGCTCCATTGTCGCCGGTGAGCTAAGCGCCCTCTGTTTTTTGCTCCTTTTGGGAGAGGGTTGGGTGAGGGGGGGCATCAGTGCCGATAACGGATCACCACATTTTGCATATCACCCCGCCGAGTCAACAAATTGGATGGCCCGTTGTATTGCAACAGTTCTCCGCTGGCAATGTCATAGCGAACATCCATATACGGAGCAATCAGCCGTAGCACAATATTCTTGCTACTGATTCTAAACGTAGCGCTGGTTTTGGAAACACCACTAGAACGCTGAATGGCAAAACTGTAGGACTCTTGGCGCAGTGGCACCACACAATGAACCGATAAGTTTTTGCCCGCCAACAGCGCCCGCAAATGGTTATTGACAAAACAATGCAAACCTTGACTGCCCACCATATTCTGGCGCAACGCTAAGCGGGCTTGAGCCATCCGACTATTGGCCGCACGTCGCCCAAACACGATGACGGCGTTGCCCTCAAGCCGAGCGCCTTCTTCACGCTGGAAGCGAAAATCCTCAAAGCGGTAGTCCGGCAGATAAGGATGCTTGCGGTAATCCGATTCCATGCGAGCAATGGCGCCATTATGAGGACTCAAATACTCGGTATGCGCTGTCTGTAACCGGTCATTCTGGTACACCCAGCGATGCGCTTCACGGTATAGCAACCGTCCATCTGGACTATGCGCTTCACCCTGAAATTCTTTAATGCGCTCAGCGCTGGGCACCGTCGGCTCCGCCGAAGTCTGACCCTGATGACCTGTATTAACCGTTCGAACCCGTATTACCATCTATGTTTTCTCGATCAGGAAGTCCAGAAAATCACCGGCTTTGCGCTTTAAACGCTTGGGCAGATTTAAAAATCCCTGCCGCCGTTCTCGGGGAACCACTGCACTGGCCACTGAGCTGGCCACACTGGTACCAATAGCAATGCCCAGATCCACGGGTGTTAACGGCGTACTGCCGACACGGCTACTGAGCGGGGGCGTTTGCACAATAGCGAGCAAACCTGCCGCACTGAGCACACTGGCAGCGACCACTTTGAGATCGCGGGTATCGCCGGTTAACAGGGTTTGCCCAAGCTGGGTACCCACTAACGACACCAGACTGGTGGTGGACGATATTTGCGGATCACGCATCAGGGCGCGTGATAGGGAATAAGCAATGCCCGCACTGGAGCCGGTTACCAAACCACGCCAGACAATATCATCGGTTAATTGTTGTCCCAGCGCGGTTTCCGGACCCTCGTTGAGAATGGCTTCTTCGTCACGCTGTCTGGAGGAACCTTGAGCGATGGTCAATGCCGGAGCGACATCAGTGAACAGGTTCAGCAGCATCAATTGACGGGCATTCAGTGGCGCAGCGCCACTGGCCACCCCCCCTAAGGTCATGAAGCCGATTTCCCCCATATTGCCGCCCACCAGCAATGAGCTGGCATCGCGTACCGAACCCCACAGGGCACGTCCCTCGGCAATTGCCGTACCGATGGATTGCAGACTGGCGTCCAGTACCACTAAGTCCGAAGCATCCCGTGCCGCTTGAGTGGCCTCTTTGCCCAAGGCAATGCCTACATCGGCAAACCGAATCGCCGGAGCGTCATTACCGCCGTCACCGGTCATACCGACTACCCGCCCCATTTGCTGGAAGACACGCACCAAGCGCAGCTTATGCGCAGGAGCCGCGCGCGCCACGACCGAGGTGTGGATCAGGCGCTCAGCCAAGGCATCATCATCCAGCGAATCAATCTCTCCGCCTTGCAACACCGATTGCCCCGACCCCAAACCCAGCTCAGAGGCAATACGGGTGGCGGTGACCGCATGATCGCCAGTGATCATAATCGGCTGCACCCCTGCAGCCATTAACAGTTTCAAGGTCGGTGCACTTTCCTTGCGCAGAGGATCTTCGAGGCAGAAAAATCCCAAAATTCGCAACCCCTGAACCGTGTCGTCCTCAAGCGCCTGTTGCGGCGCGGGGCCGTCGGCCACCGCGATGACCCGATAACCTTCGGCTCCGAGCTGGTCAACTCGGCGAATCAAGGTTTGACGCTGCGCTTCGCTGAGTTCTCCCCCTCTATAATGGGTGCTGCGGGCAATCGTCGCCTCCGGTGCGCCCTTTAAGCATAACGTCGCTTGCCCTGTCTCGGGGTGAGTCACCAGCGTAGCGTGGTACATGTGCTCAGAACGGAACGGGATTTCCGCTGTAACCCAGTGTTGCTGGCGGGTAATACCCAGCGTCCGGCCTGCTGCGACTAAAGCGTAATCCGTTCGATGAGCAAATTCCTCGGGGGTATTGCCTTGAGGGGTGGCGTTGCGGGCGCATTGCACCAGCTCGTAGCCTTGAGGAAAATCGCCGCCGATTATACCGCTTAGACTGATCATGGCCCGCTGCAACAGGGTCTCGCCACTAACAGGCACCAAGGCCGTGCGGCTGTCTTCTTGCAGTAAATCCTCGGCGCAAATAATGCCTTTAAAGCTGAGTTTACCGACCGTCAGCGTCCCGGTTTTATCCAGACACAAGGTATCCAGCCGCCCTAGGGCTTCCATGGCTTTGGGATTGCGCACCATAATGCCGCGCTTGGACAGGCGGCTGGCTGAGGCCAGTTCTGCGGAAGTGGCTAACAGCGGCAAGCCCTCTGGCACCGAGGCTACGGCAAGATTGACCGAGGCTTCGAGCAGTTCACGCACTTGCACCCCTCTGAGCACCCCCGTACCCATGAGCAACCCGGCGCTGACCAGCGCGGTGGGGATGGTCATTTGGGTTAATTCCTCAAGCCGTGCATCCACCCCGGTGGCGCGACCTTCAGCCGCAGAGGCGCGAATGGAGCGCGCCATTTCAGTATTTTGGCCAATGGCGACAACCACAGCAATCGCCTCGCCACTGACCATAGCTGTGCCAGAAAACAGCATGGAGTAGCGATCACCCAATTGCACCGAGTATGAGCGTATTGAGTCTTTTTCCACCGGCAGGGATTCACCCGTCAGTGACGATTCATCGACTTCGGCATAACGCGCCTCCAGCACTCGGGCATCGGCGGCGATCAGCTCGCCGGCGCGCACCAGCATGATATCACCGCAGACCACCTGCTCAGAGGGTACAACTCGCACCTGGCCATCACGCACAACGCGCACCCGGATGGTTTCCGTTTCCCGCAAGGCACGAATCGCCTTGGTAGAGCTGTAGCGTTGCCAACCGCCCAGCACCCCACCCACCCCTAGAACCGCAGCAACAATACCACCATCGGTCACCGAACCCACCGAAGCCGATACCCCAGCACCACCGGCCAGTACCGGCGTCAGCGGATTGGAAATTTCATCGCGCACCGCATCGATGAATTGATTCAGGTCTGATTTGGGTTTCGGTGGCGGAACATAGCGTTTGGCGGCCTCGCGCATGCTTAGCCCTTTATGCTCATCGGTTTCCAGCATAGCCAGCACTTGATCATGGGGCATGGAGTGCCAAGGGATTTCCGCTTTTTCCGAGGCGTCTGGCGGTGCTTCCACACGGTTGGCGGCCATGACGGCACTGATCAAAGACACCGAAGCCGCACCGTTCACTGCGCCATTCACATACACATAATTGACCTGCTGCCCACCTTGACTCATATTCGCCGAGGCGATGAAGGCGCTAATGCCGGATAATTGTATCCCTTGACCGACAATCCGCTTAGCCGCCTCGCAGCACTTGATCAAAAATGCGGCATCTTCCAAACCGTTCCAAGTGACCATATCCACCGGCCGGTTGATCGGTTCATCACTGTGTGCGAGTAACAAAGCAATATCCGCACAAGGCAGATAAGTATCGTTGCCATCGGCAACACACAGCACGACATGCCCTTCACGCTGCAAATCGCGTAATTCTTCATCGGCATTATGCGGTGACCAAATTTCCGAAGGTTGAAACGGCAAGGCGTCTTCAGGATCTTCAGCGACAATATGTACCGTCATTGCCGCATCTCGTGCCGTGCGAATCAGTGCCCGAGCCGCCTGTGAGGGCGTAGGACGCAGTTGGATCAGCGCTTGAGCGTCTTGGTCTTGCGACAGCACGAGCACCGTGACATTAGGGCCGGCTAACTGCTTAAGCTCGATGCGCGCACTTGGCGACAGCACACCCGTGAACTCATCAATAGGCTGCAAACACCAGCCTTCGCCGGTTTGGGTTTGCACGGGGTCTTCGGGATCATAGAGCAGCCGCATGGCCCAGCGCACTTCATCACGATGGGCGTCGGCCAGAATAACCAATGAACCCATTTGCAGACGTTCTTCTCCCAACTGTTCCTGCGATACCACTAGAGCATCAATCCGATCGAGCAAACGAATGCGATTCGGCTTGAGCAGCATCGTTCCGCGTTCAGCCAAGCGCGAGGCCACACGGGAGCAAAACACATCGCGGGCGATCAACGCCGGTTTGGGCATGGCACCAATCAGCGGTCCCATGGAATGGCCTAATTCGGCACCATCAGCAATGCGGCTGGCAAACGCACCCAATGACGCCTGCAAGGCGCTGTTGGCATAGCCCTCTAGTTGGCCTTCAGACATGGCCGTCGGACGTTCAGGGCGCAGCACACCGATAAAGCGATCCGCTTCGTGAAAGTATTGCTCAGTGAATGTGCGCTTTTCGACGCTGTACCACAGATCACGCTGATTGCGCACCTTTTCTAGGCGATATTGCTGTACAAATAAATCGATAATGGGAGAAATCGCACCGCCCGAGATGCCTTGAGTCAATGAATTGAGAATGCCAACGGCGGTGTCGGCCCCGCCCTCACCTAAGCGTTTAGCAAGCGCACCTTTCAGGCGCGGCGTGTTGTCCACCAAGGTGACTAGACGAGTCAGATCCGCTTCAATATCGTTGACCGAGCGCCCTACGGATTTGAGCATCAGCGCCAATAGAATACTGATGGAATCGGTGACCACTTCCGCCATGACCCGATCTTCGGTCTCGTCATCGGCCGGACGTTCGAATCGATGATCTGGGGAAATATCAGTCGCCTCGGGGAAGGCATCACTGATGGCATCGACCTGTGCGACCAGCTCTTGGATGATGCCTGGCCCCCACATGGAGCCGGTCACCGGATTCATACCCGATTCATTACCCGCAACAATACCCGTCAGGGGAATGGGATCTTGTAAATGAATGACCACACGGTATAAATGCGGTACTACAAAGACACATTCCACCCCCGGCATTGCCGACAACTCGGTGTAAAGCCGCCGATGATAATGCACCACTTCTCGGCGACGCACTGGGGTAATTTCAACGTGTAGACGCGGCCCATGAAGCCACCACTGGCGTCCAGCAAAGCGATAGAGCCGCAGCACTGGCTTGACGAATTCTAAAATCACTGTCGGGGACCTGTATTCGTTAACTAACCGCATAAGCCCCTTTCGATAAGGAAAGAGGCTGGGTTAGGAATTAAAAAATCAAAGCATTACGGGACAGATAAAGGACACGCTGACGAGCTTTGGTCTTAAGCACTACGCTTGGGCAAATCGTTCCAGACGGGTCATCAAGCGTCTGGCGTCGGCACGTATGCCCGCCCGTGCATTGCGCATCCCATTGCGCACCATGCGCGTGCCCTGCGGGCCGAGCAAGTCTTGCGATTCTTTGGCTAACCAGCCCCCTAATTCCTTGGATCCTTTGCTCACCGCCTGGGCGCTGGTTCGTGTGGCCTCGGTCAAACTGTGTTGTACATCGCGCAGAGACAGACTGCCCACCACTTCACCACGCACCCGCAACTGTTCGCCCACCGCGTTTAATTTGCCACGGATCTGCAAGTCTTGAATCCAGGCTGATGGCAACAAGGCCCCCCAGTTAGGATCAAGCTTGCTGAACAATTCATTAAGTTGACGCACCACGCCGACTTCACCGCGAATCCGAATGCGCCCGAGAGCTTCACGCCCTTCAGTCAACAAGGCTCGCAGAGCCTCGGTGCTGAACACGATTTCCGCATTGCTAGGCCCCTGATTATCTTGCAGCTCAACCCCCTGTTCAGTGAAACCGAGCACCACATCCGGCAAATTAGCCAGACGCAGCCTGACCCGCCGCCCATTCAGTGGTTGCAACAAGGCGGGAGCCTGATCATCGAGTTTAATGACCTGATCAAACATTTTGACGCCTGCCCATGCCAAGGCTTGGGTTGAGGCATCAAGAAAACGCCGGAGCCGCTCAGCCAGCACCCGTCCGGTACGAATTTGGATGCCTTTCAGCGCATCACGCCCACCGGCCAGCATAGCCTGCAACGCTTGGCGATCAAGGAAGATATGGACATCAGCTTCACAATGATCGTCTTTGAGATCCAGTCCGCCTTCGCTAAACTCCACAACCGTTTCTTGTAGCCCTTCAACCCGTAGGCGCACCCGGGTGCCCAGTAAAGGTCTGAGCAAAGTGCGTGTCACCGGATCGACGCGAATCACTTTATTGATGAAACCCAACACCACTTGCACGGACGCTTTGGGATCAGGGTGTAAACCGTTCAGCAGCGTATGGATATGCGCCACCACGGTGGGGTCGCCTTCTATCCTCAGCGTCTCGGGTACGATGGTTCCGTGGTTATACAGAGTAGCCAGCGCATCATAGCCCGCAATCACCTCAGCGTTAACGTCATGGTCTACCGCTGGGGTTTCCGGATCTTCTTTGTTGCCAAGTTGCACCACCGTCTTCGCCGTAAATAAGACGACCGATGAGTGCAATCCCTTGACGCGCACACGAACCTCAACGCCATCGAGCGGTTCAAGCAGTTGACCCGCCGCCGGGTCGAGACGAATCATGCGATTAAGCAGTTCGGCAATCATTAAAGTATCGCTCCAGGATACAACGGCCTCGACAAGCCGAATGAGTTAGCGAGCCGCAGACTTGCACGACCCAGCAAACCGCACTGTATCGGCACTGCACCTAGAACTCGCAAGGGACTGAGCGTTAGTCCCCTGCGTGCTCAAGCGCTGAGCCAAACATTACTGGCTAGGCTATGGTTGACCGTCAGGTGAATGGAATGGATAAGGGTTACTTGTCTTCGGTGATCTGCGCGGCTTTTTCAGCAGCGTCTTCGACGGAATCCGCCATTTCTTCTAGGGCATCTTCAGGCTTAGCTGCACGCCCTGACAGATAACGCATCGCTGCAACGCCTAGAGCAACACCGGCTATTAAGGGAATTAATGGATTCATTCTTGACCTCTTCTCTATAGTGATTATTACGAGTGTGGGCAACAGACGTGTTTGCCACCGTTAAAAGCCTAACGGTATATGATAAAAAAATCAACAAGCACAAACAGATGTAATGAAAATGACTGTATAGTTTCACCGTATTTTCATATCCAGTTTAATTTGCTCTATAATAGACAATATTTAATCTTAAATTATGACAAATGTATGACAGTCATAGGCTGATTGATTACTAGATTAATAGCATCATTCAGCAATGGCTAATCTGCTCAGCGTTTATCAGATGACTTAAACCGCGCCGTGAGCCAGTCACGTATACCGGCACTGCTATGCTGTATCTGTTTAGAACCCGCTTGGATGGCCTGACTCAGTGCTGCGTTATCCGCACGCTGGGCGGGTTCTTGAGCAGCAGGATTGCTATGAGTGTCAGTCGTGGGTGGGACAGTGTTTAAAATATCACCCAGTGATGCGGCCCAATCGGGATTCAGGTTACGCAGCAGTTGGCGCAAAGCCTTAACCACCTCATCGTCACCCTGAATCGGCAGGTTCTCAATAGCCTGTTCGCCTTCAAGCAACACCGTGCGCAGATTTTCAACGCTGGTATGGATCTCAGCAACGCTGCAATCGGTTGGTTCTGCCAACTCAATGCCCTGCTCGGTAAACTTCACGACTAGCGGGGGCAGTTCCGCCAAGCGCAGCCGAACATGACACCCTTGTAAGGGCAGCAATAATGTCGCTGCCTGGTCATCAAAATTCAGCACTCGATTGCTTAATTCCACCGCCGTGAGCTGCACCGCGTGCATCGAACCCACAGCAAATTCTTGCAACTGGTCGATGAGTTTTAATTCAGCATCAAACTCAAAACGATCCATTGCCGCACGGCCATCGGTCAACACCGCGCGTAGTGCAGCCTGATCCGCAGAGATTTCAGCATCCACCCGCTGATTGTCTGGCATTAACTCCAGCCCCTCTGGAGTCCACAGCACCACCATGACCGGCAGATTGCCCAGACGTAAACGCACCCGCCGTCCCACTAAAGGGCGCAAGCGCGACAACGCCGCATTATCCTGTACAATCATTTGATTAAACAACGTTAGCCCAGCTTGGACTGAGGCTTTAGGGTCGGGGCGCAACCTGACAAACAACGCTTGTAAACGCTCCAATACCCCAACATCGCCTTCAATGCGCAACTGCTCCAGCGCATCGTGACCCTGAGTCATCAAGGCTCGCACGGCGGTCAGGCTGGCGACGATGTCGGCATCGTTTTTACCTTTGTCAGCAGTGACCACTTCAACGCCTGTCGCCGTAAACAGCAGCACAATGGTCGGCATCCCCGGCACCCGCACCCCCACTCGAGTGCCGATTAATGGCTCAAGCAGTTGCTCCGCTTTGGGGTCAAGGCGGATCATGCGATTAATGATTTGCGCTATTTTCATGTCAACTTGCGCGAGCGCTAACGTCCTGCACCAACAATCAGGCCATTGGTCTCGCGCCCTCCTCAATCAGGTAGTTATGGGTAGGTGGTATAGGTTGCTCAGGCAACCTCTAGCCGCTTAATGCCGAGATAATTTAATCGAGCGCGCCCGGCGTCCAGAAAGATAACGGATTGCGGCTATACTCAACGCGACACCGGCCACTAGAGGAACCAATGGATTCATGGGATGGAGATCTCCTACGGTCTAATCAATCAAAGGAAGAAGTGGTTCATCGGATTGTGTGATTAACCACGATTAATACAGTACATTCAAAGCATTTAAAAATCAACATTTACATATAGTTGTAATAAATTACCACGAATAGTCATCAATTTTTTATATTTATATCCAACTCTGAGGCCGATGATCAATTAGCCATGTACAGAACTTTGCCAGAAATCCGCCAAATGGACGTGTTCACTGCGCTGGATGATGAGCGGCAACTGCAGTTGCTGATGGCGTTGAGCACGGCGGAAAAGCGCGTACTGTTTTCTAGCTTAGGGGGGGCACGGCGTGAGTGGCGATCCATTCGCCAGGGTGTGAAAATACGGTATCCAGCAGTTGCGATGTCAGGGTGCTAAGAGAGCGATTCCATTGTCATTCAGCCTTCTGAGTATGCCTTTGTCTATGTTGGAGCCATTGTATGGTGACCGCCAAGGTCAGTACAGCATTCGAATTAACAGGCAGATCCGGGTTTGCTTCCGCTGGACTAAGGCGGGTGCGGAATCGGATTTATTTTACAGTGGGCGTCAATAACTGGCCCTAACCATTGACCACTCATGCACACCGACAAACCCCTTTACCTCTTGTTAGGCGCTGATCCTGAATTTCTGC
>PWUP01000335.1 GCA_003562535.1 Gammaproteobacteria bacterium
CCAGAGACGGTACGCGACCCAGAAATTACGGTAGAGACTAACGGCTCCTCTTTAGCCCAGCGGGTCGAACGTACTGCCAATAGGATGACCGTTGCACAGGTGCCGTCTGAGCCGCAGTTATCTACGCAAATCATCCGAGGTGATGGCCGATTCATTGACACTGAGGCTGCACAGCGGGTTGCGGCTGAACCTACTGAGCCGGGTGAAGTCACCTTAAACTTCGAGCTGGCTGATATCCGTGATGTCGTCAAGATTATCTTTGATACCTTAGAAGAGAATTACGTAATCGATCCGCGGGTGCGTGGTGAGGTGACGGTGCAAACCAGTCGCCCCTTGCCTAGAGCAACCTTATTGCCGACCTTAGAAACCTTATTGCGCCAGGTCGGTGCCGTCTTAGTCCGCAGCGAGGGCGTGTATCGCGTGGTGCCAGCCGCAACTGCCGCTACTGGAGGCAGTGTCCCACGCTTGATGAGTGCCAATGTGCCGCCCGGTTATGGCGTGAAGATTTTTCCCTTACGCTACATCAGCGCGGCTGAAATGGAGACCATTTTGCGTCCCTTCGCACCCGAGGGCGGTATTTTGCTGGTGGAGCCTGCCCGCAATTTGATTATTCTCGCTGGCACTTGCCAAGAGTTGAATTATCTTCGTGAAACCGTGGAAATATTCGATGTCAATTGGTTGCAAGGTATGTCGGTGGGTTTTTATCCGCTGGACAATATCGACGCTGAGGACGTCACCCGCGAACTCGATCAATTGTTTGGTCCCAACTCCGGTTTACCCTTTGCCGGCTTGTTTCGTTTTGTCCCGATTAACCGGCTGAATGCGGGTTTGGTGATTACTCCACAAGCCGATTATTTGCGTGAGGCCACGGTATGGATTGAACGTTTGGACAGTAGTGGGGGAGAACGTCTTTATGTGTATCGGGTGCAAAACAGTAGCGCGGAATATCTGGCTTCGTTATTAGGTTCGGTGTTTGATGTCCAGACCAGTGGGGGGACTACCCCGCGTCCGGCCACTTCGGGGCAAGTGGCACCGGGTCAGCAAACCCGTCGAATTGGCACAGACGGTGAGAGCGCTAGTCTGGCTGTATTGCAGATGGATGACGATCCTGACACTGACACTCCAGCGGTTGAGGCATCAGGGGTGAACGCTGGGCGGTTGGATCAGCAACTGCGGATTACGGCGGATACCGAAAACAATGCCTTGTTAATTTGGGCCAGCAGTCAGCAGTATGAGCGGGTTTTATCCGCCTTGCGACAAATTGATGTCCCCAAACGCCAAGTGCTGATTGAGGCGATTATTGCTGAAGTCACTCTAACGGATGAATTACAGTACGGATTACAGTGGTTTTTCAAAAATAATCGAGTCGGTGGCTCCTATACCGGATTTGGTTCCAGAGGGTTAGACGGTAACCGTCTAACCATTGACTCTGGAGGTGTACTCGGCGATGCGGGCTTTTCCTATGCGCTGGCGGATTCGGCGGGTTTAGTACGCGCCTTATTGACCACTTTGGCTGGTGATTCCTTGGTGCGAGTGTTGTCCTCGCCACAGATTATGGTGATTGACAACCAACAGGCACGCATTCGGGTCGGGGATCAACAACCGGTCAGAGGACCGAGAACCGTAGGCACGGACAGCACTGTTTTAACCGAAACCTTCCAGTTCAAAGACACCGGGGTGACTTTGCAGGTGCAGCCCAATATCAATGCTGGCGGCTTGGTGACCATGGACATTGACCAAGAAGTCACTGATGTCGGGCCTGAAGACTCGGCAACCGGGCAACGCAGTTTCTTGCAGCGCCAATTTACCAGTAAAGTGGCCGTGCAAAGCGGTGAGACCATTGTGCTCGGTGGATTGATTCGCGAGCGCCAGACTACCAGCAGCAGTGGGGTGCCGGTTTTACATGAAATCCCGTTAGTTGGTGGGCTATTTGGTGCCAAAAATCGTGATTTTGGCAGGACAGAACTGGTGGTATTACTCACGCCCCAGGTGATTGCCGATAGTCGCGAGGCTTCACGAGCAACGGCCGAAATTCGCGAGCGCATGCGCGGTATTATCCCCTTGGACAGTCCGTGGCAGCAGCCATTAGAAATGCCCAGTCGTCTGCATTGATCAGCGGTGGCGGCGCATGGAGCTTTCCATTTCGATTGTCAGCTACGCGCCCGACGGACGCCAGTTACAAGCGACTCTTGCCAGTGTCCAAGCCGCATTAGATTATGCCGCATTCAAGGCGGCGGTTTATATCATCGATAATGGCCCTGCAGCCAGTGAGCCGGTGGTGGAAGCGCTGTTACAGAATCGGCCTCAGTCACCCGGCGTATCCTTTATACGGATCAGCGGTCATGGCAATATCGGTTATGGTGCTGGGCATAATCTTGCCATCCGCCAGACGGATACACCTTATCACCTGGTATTAAATCCCGATGTCGAGCTGCGCCCCAATGCCTTGAATCAAGCCCTGCGCTTTATGCACGATCATCCTCAAGCCGGTTTATTAGCCCCGGCAGTCTACACCCGCAACGGGGCCTTGCAATACCTGTGTCGTCGCTATCCTAGTATGCGCGTGCTGGCGTTACGCGGCTTCGCCCCTCACCGCTGGCAACAGCGCCACGCACCACGCCTGCAGCACTATGAAATGCGCGATGTCATTGGAGCGGAGCAGATTGTGTGGGATATCCCGCTGCTGAGCGGCTGTTTTATGTTACTGCGGCGTTCCGTATTACAGCAGACCCAGGGATTCGATCCACGATTTTTCCTGTATTTCGAGGACTACGATCTCAGTATACGGGCGGCGGCTGTGGCACGGACGGTGTATGTGCCGCAAGTGCGTATTGTCCATCATGGGGGACAGGCGGCGCGTAAAGGCTGGCGACACATTGGCTACTTCATGCGCTCGGCACGGCGCTTTTACCACCGCTATGGCTGGGCGTGGTGATGTCGTCGTCTGCCATCGGATTGGCCCTGTTCGTGTTTGGCGGTGCAGGCGTGGCCACCGCGCTCTTGACCCCCTTAGTACGGCGCTATCTGTTATGGCGACAATTGCTGGATCAGCCTTCCATGCGTCGGAGTCATTGCGTTCCAACCCCCCGTGGCGGCGGCATTGCGTTAATTTTCATCTATGGTAGCGGTATCATCGCGCTACATAGTTATGGATTGTTGGATCAAGCTTGGTATCGTGCGCTGTTGGGGGCGGGAGCCTTGGTAGCCCTAGTAAGCGTATGGGATGATCATCGACCGTTGGCTGTGCATTGGCGGCTGGTGGGGCATAGTGCGGCGGTGGCGTGGTTACTGTACTGCCTAGGGCTGCCGCAGTGGTGGCAATTTCCCGGCAGTGATGGGGTGCCTATCCTGCTGGTGGGTGGCGGGCTGATTTGGTTAATTAATTTATATAATTTTATGGATGGGATCGACGGCTTAGCGGCTGGACAAACCTTGGTTGCGGGCTTGGCAGCGGCAGCCTTACCCGGTGTAGGATCAATCGTCTGGTTATTAGTGCTCATGGCAGGAGGCTGTGCGGGATTTTTGCTGTGGAATCGCCCCCCAGCCCGTATTTTCATGGGCGACAGCGGCAGTTGCCTATTAGGGTGCTTATGGGCTGTGGTCTTATTGATCGGTATCCAGCAGCCCAGTGAAGGATTACCCTTAGCCGTAGGGTTAATCCTCTTAGGCGTGTTCTGGGTGGATGCCAGTTGGACACTGCTGCGGCGCTTGCTCACTGGCCAACGCTGGTGGCAGGCGCACCGTGATCATGCCTATCAACACGCCGCGCAGCGCTATGGTCATGCCGCCGTCACCGGCGCAGTCATGGCCATCACCTTGCTGTGGCTATGGCCGTGGGCGTATTGGGTGGTGCGCTATCCACAGTGGGCGGTGCTGGCGGTTGTTATGGCGTGGTTGCCACTGCTGATCTTAGCACTCCGATTCAAAGCCGGTGGTTGTCAGCCATAATGTCAGTAAACGCTTAAAGGTACTTTTATAGTCGCTCCGGTGGTATGATCTGCGCAACATAACTGTGGTGAATTTTATAAACGGTGAACGGTGAAC
>PWUP01000252.1 GCA_003562535.1 Gammaproteobacteria bacterium
ACAACTCAGCAAACTGATCGGCACGGTGAATATCGTAATAGTGGTCTAGCATCGACAGCAGCAGGGATTTACCAAAGCGCCGAGGACGGATGAACACCAGTTGCCGCCCGGTGCGTTCAAGGAGCGCAATCCGGTCGCTGCGATCTTGATAGAAATAACCTTCGCGGATTAAGGTGGCGAAATCGCTCATACCGTAGGGGAATTGCATGACGCTGACCTATTGAAGTGAACCCGCTCTCAGTATAAAGCGCTTGGATAGCCGGTGCAGAGCGGTGAGGGCAACTTATTACACGTTGCTGGTGCAGCATTGACGGCACGGGCATAACCGGTAATACTTTCGCCATATTGCATTGAGTTTATTCATTTAAAAATCATAAACACATTCATAAAAACCATCTTATAGAGAGGAAGTTACGTTGCGGAGATTCCATCCTTCCAGTGTGCCGCTTTGCCGGGTGACGCTGTTAGCGGCTGCCGTATCAGTGGTTTTAACAGCCCCCAGCCATGCATTCGAATTTGCCAGCCGTGATGGCGCCATCACCGGCAGTTTTGACACCACCCTATCACTGGGTGGTCTGTGGCGGATGCAACAACCCGACTCGGCTTTGATCAGTATCGCTAATGGCGGTACCTCCCGTGATCCGAATGCCGATGACGGTAATTTAAACTATCGCCGGGGTGAGTTGGTGTCTTCGGCGGTGACCGTCACCCATGACCTTGAAGTCAGTTACCGCGACTACGGCGCTTTTCTGCGTGCTGCGTATTTTTACGACGATGCGGTGATGAGCAAAAACGAACTGGAACGCAGCGCTCGCCGTGAGGCCGGTCGCGATGCCGAAATCCTCGATGCCTTTGTCCGGGGGCGTTTTGACATCGGTGATCGCCAGCTCAATCTGCGCTTGGGGCGGCAGGTGGTCAGTTGGGGCGAGAGCACCTTTATCCTCAACGGCATTAATGTGCTGAATCCGGTCAATGTGAGTCGCTTGCGGATCCCCGGCTCGGAGCTGCGCCAAGGGTTGACGCCCACGACCATGCTGTGGGCTTCACAGGATCTGACCGATAACCTGACTCTTGAAGCCGTCTGGTTGGCGCAATGGGAAAAAACTAAAATTGATCCCGCAGGAACGTTTTTCAGCACCAATGATTTTGTCGGCACCGGTGGACGTTTCGCCTACACTGGTTTTGGCCGCCGGGATGATGGCAATGCCGAACCGGGCCTATTCCCGATCGCTCCCACTGGACAACTGTTTGCCCCGCGTGATGCGGATCGCACACCCAGTGATGGCGGAGAATACGGTCTCGCCCTGCGAGCCTTTCTGCCTGAGTTAAATTTTACTGAAATCGGGGTGTATTATCTCAACTACCACAGCCGAACGCCTTATGCTTCCGGCTATCGCGGTGGCATCAGCACACCGGGGACGATTGCCAGCCCCTTGCCGCCGGGTGCGGATCAGGCTTTAGGGGCTGCCGGAATACCGGTTGCGCCGGGCGCTGCGGGCTGTTCGGTGCTGGATATTCCGACTTTTGGCGCTTTGCACACTCCTGGTAATATCGGCGCGCTGGCGGCAGTGCTCGGGGGTGATGTGGCCCAGGCGACCCAATTGTCGGCGCTGAATGCCACCAATGCCGCGTGTGGGCAGGCGGCTGTGGCCGGTGGTGCAGGGCGTTATTTTGTCGATTATCCAGAAGATATCCGTTTATTTGGCCTGAGCTTTAATACCGCCGGCCCGGCGGGTATTGCGCTCCAGGGCGAGTATTCTTACCGCGATAATCAACCGCTGCAACTGCCCTCGGCGGAACTGCTGGGGGCGGCACTGGGGATTGGCAACCAACTCACCGGTACCGATCCCGCTCAAGCAGCGGCAGTGCCCTATAACACTGAAATTACCGGTTATCGGCGGATCACCATGCATCAGGTGCAGGCCACAGGCACCAAGGCGGTGCCCAATATTCTCGGTGCTGACCAAATGATTATGGTTGGTGAAGTGGGTTATACCCGGCTGGAACTGCCGGACGATATTAAATTTGCCGCACCGGGTTGTCATCTGCCGCAACCGGGGTCTGCAACAGCCGCAGCGTTTGGCGCTACAGACAGTGGCTGTTTTGCGACCCGCGATTCTTGGGGGTATCGTTTGCTCACCCGCTGGGAATACCCCAATGCGCTGGGGGCGGCTACCTTGAGTCCACGACTGGCATTTTCCCACGATGTCAGCGGTCGCAGCCCGACGTTCAATGCGGGGGCGAAGGCGCTGACCTTTGGCGTGGGTATGGATTATCTGCAAACCTGGCAAGCGGATTTAAGCTATACCACTTTTTTTGGCGGGCGCCCCATTCGTGGCGTGGACCCTGAACCTAACCCCGCCGGACAGCCGCAGAGCTATGCCAGCCATACCAACCCGCTCAAAGACCGCGATTTTATCGCCCTGAGCATCCGCTATTCATTTTAAGTTATTGCTGGGAAAATAATTATGATGCACACCGTGTTAATTCGAACCGCCGTATTATGGGGCTTGGCCCTGGTGCTACTGCCCCTGCTGGCCAGTGCGGACGCGGCGCGTTTAGGCCAAGATTTAACGCCGATGGGAGCTGAGCGGGCGGGTAATGCCGCGGGTACGATTCCCGAGTGGCAAGGCGGATTGACCCAGGCCCCCGCAGGGCACCGCCCGGGCGATCACTATGCCGATCCATTTGCTGACGACGGCATCCTGTTCACCATTGAGGCCAGCAATCTCGATGAGCATCGTGATCAGCTCACCCCAGGGCAAATCGCGCTGTTGGAAACCTATCCGAGTTGGCGGATGAACATCTATCCCACGCGGCGCAGCGCGGCGTTTCCGCAAGGACATTATGACCAGACTGCGGCCAATATAGGGCGGGCGTCCCTCAATGCCGCCGGGGTGCTGACGGGCACCAGCGGCGGGATTCCCTTTCCCATGCCCCAGGACGGTCGCGAGGCCATCTGGAACCATTTAGTGCGCTATCGGGGCGAGTCGTACCGCATGAATTGGAGCCAGGCGGCCGTGACCCGCACCGGGGCGTACACGCCAGTGCGGTTCGATTACGATTATGACTTCCACTATGGCAGTCTGGAAAAAACCCCTGAGCAGATTGAAGCCAATAAAATCGCCAATTTCCTGCAAACCGTCACCGCACCGGCGCGGCTGGCTGGGCAAATCCTCTTGATTCACGAGTACACCGACAACCGCCAAGCGTGGACGTACAACCCCGGCCAGCGTCGGGTGCGCTTGGCGCCGAATGTGGCGTATGACAATCCCGGCACAGCGGCCGATGGATTGCGCACCAATGATGATTTCGTCATGTTTAATGGAGCGATTGACCGCTATGACTGGGAGTTGCTCGGTAAGCGGGAAATCTATGTCCCGTATAACTCCTACACCGTGGTGGGCAACACCGTGCGCATGGATGAGGTCTTGCAGGCCGGACATATCAATCCGGATTACACCCGTTATGAATTGCATCGAGTGTGGGTGGTGGAGGCCACGCTAAAACCCGGAACCAGCCATATTTACCATCGGCGCACGTTCTACATTGATGAAGATTCATGGATGATTCTGGTGGTGGACAAATACGATGCCCGCGACCAGCTTTGGCGGGTATCAGAGCAGCATAATATCAATTTCTACGATGTGCCCATGCAGTATCCGGCCCTGGAAGTCCATCATGATTTGCAATCCGGGCGCTATATCGCCATGGGGCTGCGTAACGATGAACCGCGCGTGTACGACATCACGCAACCCCGTCCAGCGCGGTTTACCCCCGCCGGGCTGCGTAATATCGGTACCCGCTAAGTGGTGCAATGAACCAGGCACTGGGACTGCTGTTCTCGCTGTCCGTGGCGGTAGCCTTGGCCTTGAGCTTTGTTCAACGGCCCTTGCCGCCCCAGCCACCTACCGAGGTGCAAATGGATCATCTGCTGATGCTCGATGGGCTGAATATGGACGGGCGTTTGATCAGCGTCGGCCAGCACGGCCAGATTTTCATCTCGGATGATCACGGTCAGCATTGGCAGCGGGTGGACTCGC
>PWUP01000217.1 GCA_003562535.1 Gammaproteobacteria bacterium
GGCCTGCATCTGGGCGGCGATTTGTTCCATAATCCGTGAGCTGGACACTTGGTAAGGCAGTTCACTGATGACGATTTCGCCGTTATCACGTTCATAGCGGGCGCGCAGACGCAGACTGCCGGTACCGCTGCGGTAGAGTTTGTGCAGCTCCTCACGGCCAGTAATCAACTCGGCCCCTCCTGGATAATCCGGGCCGTGAATGTGTTGGCAAAGCGTGGCGATATCGCTATCAGGCTTATCGAGCAGCGTCACGCACGCGGCGATGACTTCGTTGAGATTATGCGGAGGAATGTCAGTAGCCATACCCACGGCAATGCCCATCGCCCCATTGAGTAAAATTTGCGGTACCCGTGCAGGTAAGCGCACCGGCTCTTGTAACGTACCGTCAAAATTGGGTGCCCAGTCGCTGGTGCCTTGGTCGAGTTCAGCCAGCAGCAACCGGGCAAAGGGGGTCAGCCGTGCTTCGGTGTAGCGCATGGCAGCAAACGATTTCGGATCATCAATCGACCCCCAATTGCCTTGGCCGTCCACCAGCGGATAACGATAAGAAAACGACTGCGCCATCAGCACCATCGCTTCGTAACAGGCCGAATCTCCGTGGGGGTGGTATTTACCTAAAACATCGCCGACGGTACGTGCCGATTTTTTATGTTTCGCGCTGGCTGATAAGCCCAGTTCTGACATGGCATAAATAATACGGCGCTGCACCGGTTTCAGACCATCGCCAAGGTGGGGCAAGGCGCGATCCAGAATGACGTACATGGCATAATCCAAGTACGCCTTTTCGGCAAATAGATCGAGCGCTAGGCGCTCGATGCTGTCGAGTGAAGTGTCAGACATGGAGCTCAGGCGTTATTCGGCGTGTTCAAGGCCATAGTAGCTAAAGCGATTTTTCATCGACATCGGGGTGCGTACGATATGGCCGCCGCGCATATCCTCCGGTACCGGATGGGTTTGTGGATTGACCAAGTGGGGTTTATTTTGCACCAGCAGGGTTTCCGAGACTAACGTGCAGCCGCTGGCAACCAGCACGGCGCTGGCACAGGTAATGATCAACAATCGTTGGTATAGCATTAGTGGATTCCTCATTAGCACTCATTGGGTATAGCGTTGACGAATGGTTTCTACGGTACCTGCAGCAAGCAGGGTATCAAGAGCGTCTTGTAACTGGGCGAGCAGGGCAGGATCAGTATCCCAATGACAGGCATAACCCATAACACCGTCACTGAGCACATACACCGTTGCAAACGCTTCAGGCTCACTGCCTTGCTTTTGCAGCATCCACAGGGTAACAAGTTCACCGTAGGCAATGGCATCAAAGCGCCCAGCGGCAAGCATGCGGATCAGACTGTGTGCCGAGTCTGAACGCACTAAGTTCGCCTCAACGCCGGCTTCTAACAGCAACAACTCGCCAATATCTTCGCGGACAACTCCGATACTCAGCGCGGACAGTTCCTCGATAGTGTTGATCGATAATGCCGCTGAACGCGGGGCAATCAGGGTAATGCGATTGTCCACGGCCGGCCCCACAAAGCGAAACAGCTCACGGCGAGCCTCCGTGATATTGGTACCAAACAGGCACGTCTGGGGCTGTTCTTGGATAATACGATACCCTCTAGCCCACGGCAGAATCTGGATGCTGGCTGGATCAAAGGGTTCATCCAAGTGGTGCATCATCGCTTGCAGGATATCAACGGTAATGCCCGTAGGCACACCATCTTCGCCGCTGAAATTCAGTGGAGCGTATTCTTCGCTGTACCAGCGCAGGTCACTCAGGGTTGGGCTGGCTTGGCTGACACTGTGGGTTAAGATCATCAACACAACCCCAGCCAGTATTGGCCAGCGAAACCGAGGGCAAAATCTCATTGCGTTCTCCTAACGTTGCTTAAACACCAGTAGGGTAATGTCATCATACACTTTTTGTGTACCGATATACTGCTTGATGTCGTTGACAATGTGATCTCGGATCACGGCGGCTGGAGCTTGATGATGATGTTGAATCACCTGAACGAGGCGGGATTCACCATACAGTTCATGCGCCGTGTTAGCCGCCTCGGTGACGCCATCGGTGTACAGCACTACCGTATCACCCGCGTACAGGCTAATGCGTAGCTCGTTAATGAACGGCGACACATCGTCAACCAGCCCAATGGGAAAGCCCAATTCATCGGTATCACAAATTTCCAGGTGGCCGTCATGGCGAACGATGATCAAGGTTTCGTGCTGGCCGTAAACCCGCAATTCCCCGCACACTGCTGGCGCGTTGCTGGTGCTGGGTGCTGAATCCGCTACGCTGTGGTAATCAATTAAGGTCAAACTTAAATTTTTACCGCTGTCCATGCGTTGCCCACTGCCGTAAATGGTGGCATTGATGGCTTGCATGGTACGGGCGATATTGGATTCCTGGGTATTGAGCAGGGTGCGTACCGCACATTGCGCCATGAGCATAACCACACCGCTTTCTAAGCCGTGACCGGTGACATCGCCGATGCCAATGCGTATCCCGTGCTCATGGGGTAATACATCATAGTAATCGCCGCCGATTTCATCAGCAGGCTCCATATACGGGGCGATTTCCAGACTGGCTATCGTATCCAACTCCGCTTGTGACGGTAGCAAAATCCGTTGAATCCGTTGTGAGACTTGTAACTCTGCTCCTAAACGGGCATTTTCTGCATGGGCTTGATCACGCTGCGCCATGGTGTGTTGGAACGCTTGCATCAGTTGATCAAGGCTGTGAATGATTTGGCCGAGTTCATCGTGATCGTGGCCGCGCAGCTTGGGGCGCGGCCAATCGCCCGGATGATTCGGGTCGATGCCAGTAATGCGGTTATGCAAGGTGAGCAGCGGTCGGGTGATCATCAGGTAGAAAATCAAAACCACCAGCGCCGAAATCAGCAAAGCCCTGACCATGCCCAGTGCTAGGCTGATCAGGCTGCGTGCGACAAACCCTCCGGCGACGTTGTTCATCGCCAGGGTGATGGCTAACTGGCCGACTTCTTGATATGGCAGACCCGGTGTCGATTGGTGGCGTAGCGCAATGGTGTACTCCGCTAAATCACCAAACAGGGCTTGGATCAGCCGCCCACTGTCAATGACATTATCGCGTTCGCCAGCGGCAAACACGCTGCCAAAATCATCCCGCAAGATCACTTGGCGCACCTGACCGGTATCCAGTAGCGATTGCACCACCTGATCAGCGAGAACATCGTTAAACTGGAATAGCGCTTCTTGGGCAGAACCTTCAACAAGATTTAGGGTGCTTTTGGCTTGTTGAACAATGGCGGTGCGCATAGCCCGCCAGTCTGCATACAGCTCAATCAGTCCAATCAGCAGACCCAATACCAAGACGATGACAATGGTGATCGACGCTTGACGAACCGTCAGGCTGTGTCGGAGTGCAATGGCGGTATTCTGCCGCTCACTAGCCGCCGGCGGTGACTCTAGCAAAATGTCAACTCCAGTGTAGGCATCAGACGTTGTAAATTCTTGAGCGATTTGCCTTGCCAAGGAATGCTTGCAGCACCAATGACGTGCAGTGTGCGGTCGCCACGATTACGGGCGGTGATGACAAATTTGGATAATGTCGCAATGCCCGAGCTGTTGAGAAATTCCAGTTGGCTGAGATCGAGCGTTAAGGTGGTATGGGCGAGCAAGGCGGTGTTCAGTAATTCAACAATGGGGGCATACTCAGGCAAACCGCCAAGCCGCAGAGCCCCCTTGAACACCACCCGCTCTGCGGCTGTGTCGTATTCAATCTCGTATCCCTCACCGGTGAGCTGCTGTTGCATCAATACGTTCCCCTTAGATTTTTATCTCGACTTGTGTCGTTACTAAACAACCCTCATCATCAATGGGGTCAAAGCGCCAAGCCAGTTCGGCCGCATAATCGTTGATCATCGTTAGTATACCCATACCAGCCGAATTTTCGGAAACCGCATTACTCTCTAACTGTTGAATATACAGTTCACTTGGCTCACTGCTTTGCAGTAACGTAATGTACTGGCGAAAGCGGTGTGCATCGGCATTAGTGATGGCATTGGTTTCTTGAAACAATACGGTTTCTCTGTGCAGATAAAGTACCATGGAGATCGGTTGCGCGACATCGGCGGCATGGAATTTCATCGCGTTTTCCAATAATTCGTTAGCGATATAGCTGACCGCACCGCGAATTTCGATCTGACGCTGTTGAGTGCGGGGATCACTGTCATCGAGTGGGAAAAAAGTGGTGACGTAATCGGCCAGAAAGTCAGCGGAGAGACCATTGTTACGCCAACGTTGTTTTAAAGGTATCAAACCTGGCCAGAAACTGAGTTTTAGGCTTTCTAATTTGCTATTTAGGTTGACAGTTTTAATCAGACCATAGCTTTCCGACATGGTTAGGTGTCCTGTGGTGGTGATGAAGAAAGTGGGGGCGCCGTATCAGTCATTTCGCAGCGGTTGCGGCCGCGATGCTTCGCAAGATACAGTTGGCGATCAGCCGCAGCGAACAGCGCGCACTCATCGGGATGTTCTGGGATGGTACTGCATAAGCCTAAGCTCACTGTGATGTGGTCTGTTACTATGGAGTACGCATGCGGTAGCGCCAACTGGCGCATGTCTTGTAGTATGGCATCTGCAATTTTGCGGGCGCCTAGCAAGTCGGTATGCGGTAACAGCAGGACAAATTCCTCACCGCCGTAGCGAGCGGCAACATCGTCGTCACGTCGTGCTGCACGCTGGAATACGCCGGCTACTTGCACGAGGCATTCATCGCCCTTTTGGTGTCCGTAGTTATCATTGAAAGGCTTGAAACAATCAATATCACCAACAATTAATGCCAGTGGTTTGTGGCTGTGCAGCGCATAACGCCATTGGTGGGCAATCGCTTGGTCAAACACGCGGCGGTTGGCTAAGCCCGTGAGTGGATCACTATTGGCCGCTGTCTCGGTCTGAACATAGCGTTCGTGCCAGTGTTGTTCAACTTGATCCGAATGCTCGGTGATGGCTTCAAGTACGGCGGCGAGGTCTTGGCTTTCCTGACGGACAGTATCGATGAGCAGGCGCAGCTCTTTTTCCAGAGTTACCCGTTCTTGTACCTCGGCTTGCAGTTGGCGATTAGCGATTTGCAGCTCGTGTTGTATTGCATCACCGTGTTCAATAGCGGTGAGCAGGGCGATTTCGAGGTCGTCCCGTTCGCGGCGTAGACGTTGCACTTCGGTACGCAACTGGCGTAATTCATCCGTGAGCGAGCTATTGGTCAAGGTTGACTTCACTTTTGCTTTGGGCGCACCACATTGTGCAGAATAAGCCAAGGTGGCCTTTGTTAAAATAAAGACAATATTATAGAAAACCTTAGTGCTTTAATTATTTCATTAAATTTAAGTGGTTATTATAACCTAAACTTTCATCTAAGTCACAACACTTGCACTACAGTATTCCAAAATACTGGAAAAAAATTGACAATGCACGGTTACACATCATTTTCCCACAGGCTGTAAACTATTTTACGGAGTATTGCTTAGAATGACCGGGAAAACCCTTTACGAAAAACTCTGGGATGCGCATATTGTCCGTGCCGATGCTGATGGCACGGCGCTGATATACATTGACCGCCATCTGGTGCATGAGGTCACTTCACCGCAGGCTTTTGAAGGTCTCAAACTGGCAGGGCGGCAACCGTGGCGAACAAGTTCCATTATTGCTGTGGCCGATCATAATGTACCGACTACAGATCGCTCGCAGGGCATTGCCGATCCGGTGTCGCGTCTGCAAGTTGCAACCCTCGACGCCAATGCCCGCGATTACAATCTGACCTATTTTAATATGAATGACCGCCGTCAGGGCATTGTTCATGTGATCGGCCCCGAGCAGGGGGCTACTCTGCCGGGCATGACCGTAGTCTGCGGTGACTCCCACACCTCGACGCATGGGGCATTTGCCACGTTGGCGATGGGCATTGGCACCTCCGAAGTGGAGCATGTGCTGGCCACTCAATGTTTGCTGACCCGGCAGATGAAAACGCTGCAAGTGCGGGTTGAGGGTCAAGTTGGCCCAGGGGTAACGGCCAAAGACATTATGCTGGCGATTATCGGTGAAATCGGCACAGCGGGGGGTACGGGTTATGCGATTGAATTTGCCGGTGAGGCGATTCGCGCTTTAAGCATGGAAGGGCGGATGACCCTCTGCAATATGAGTATCGAAGCCGGGGCGCGTTGCGGTATGGTGGCGGTCGATGACACCACCATCGAGTATCTGCGCGGGCGGCCGTATGCGCCTCAGGGTGAGCTGTGGGACTGCGCGGTTGACGCCTGGCGCGAATTGGTCAGCGATGCGGATGCGGTGTTTGATAAAGTCGTGGTGCTGGATGGCACGGCGATTCAACCCCAAGTCAGTTGGGGCACCTCACCAGAGATGGTGGTGCCGGTAGGTGGCCGGGTGCCAGACCCGAATGAGGAGGCCGATCCGGTCAAGGCTGAAGGCATGCAGCGGGCTTTGCAGTATATGGATCTGGCACCCGGGGTGCCGATCAGCGCCATTACCCTGGATCGAATTTTTATCGGTTCCTGTACCAATTCACGCATCGAAGACCTGCGGGCAGCGGCGGCGGTGATCCGCGGGCGTAAAATTGCCCCAACCTTGAAACAGGCTATGGTAGTACCGGGTTCTGGGCTGGTCAAGGCTCAGGCCGAGGCCGAGGGTTTAGATCAGGTGTTTATCGCAGCCGGGTTTGAATGGCGTGAGCCGGGTTGTTCCATGTGTTTAGCCATGAATGCCGACCGGCTGCAACCGGGTGAGCGCTGTGCCTCGACCTCAAACCGCAATTTTGAAGGGCGTCAAGGCAGTGGTGGCCGCAAGCATCTGGTCAGTCCGGCGATGGCGGCCGCCGCGGCGATTGCCGGTCATTTTGTCGATGTACGGGAGTTGAGTTCATGAAAGCCTTTACCCAACATACGGGTTTAGTTGTGCCTTTGGATCGCGCCAATGTCGATACCGATGCCATTATTCCCAAGCAGTTTTTGAAATCGATTAAGCGCACCGGTTTTGGGGTCAATCTATTTGATGATTGGCGGTATCTGGATAAGGGCGAACCGGATGGAAATAATGCCCAACGGCCTCTGAATCCTGATTTTGTCTTGAATCAGCCGCGCTATGCTGGGGCAAGTATTTTGTTGGCACGGAAAAATTTCGGCTGTGGCTCTTCGCGGGAACATGCGGTATGGGCGCTGGATGATTACGGCATCCGTGCAGTGATTGCGCCGAGTTTTGCCGATATCTTCCACAATAACAGCTTTAAAAGCGGTTTATTGCCTGTCGAGCTGGATGAGGCGGTGGTAGAGCGATTATTCCGTGAGGTCGAAGCCCAGCCGGGCTATCAGCTCAGCATCGATCTGGCAGAGCAGACCATCACCACCCCCAGCGAAACCTTACATTTTGCGGTGGACAGTTTCCGCAAACACTGTTTACTGAATGGCTTGGACGATATCGGCTTGACCTTGCAACACGCTGATGAGATTCGCGCCTATGAACAGCATCGTTATCAGCAGGCACCGTGGTTATTTGCCGGAGTGGCTGCCGAATGAGCAAAACCGTCTTAATCCTGCCTGGTGATGGCATCGGCCCGGAAATCACCGCCGAAGCGATAAAATTACTGGAAGCCTTGCGCCGTGATCACGGTTTGGATATCACCCTGGAACAGGGCTTGCTGGGCGGTGCGGCGATTGAGGCCACCGGCGAGCCGCTACCTGCTGAAACTCTGGCCAAAGCGCAAGCGGCCGATGCCGTATTGATGGGCGCGGTCGGCGGGCCACAGTGGGAGGCCATCGAACGCAGCCGCCGCCCGGAGCGGGGGCTGTTGGCGTTGCGCAGCGGCTTGGGTCTGTTTGCCAATTTACGCCCAGCACTGTTGTATCCGCAGTTGGCCGAGGCGTCCAGTTTACGCACGGATCTGGTCGCCGGTTTGGATATGCTGATTGTTCGCGAACTGACCGGCGGGATTTATTTCGGTCAGCCGAGGGGCATTGAAATCCGCGATGGCCAGCGGGTGGGGTTTAATACTATGGTGTACAGCGAGGCCGAAATCGAGCGCATTATGCGGGTGGCCTGTGAGCTGGCCATGAAGCGCCAGCGCCGCGTGTGTTCTGTGGACAAAGCCAATGTTCTCGAAGTCTCAGAACTGTGGCGTGAAGTGGCCAACCGGGTCGCGGCAGACTATCCTGAAATCGAGCTGAGCCACCTGTATGTGGACAATGCTGCCATGCAACTGGTGCGTGCGCCCAAGCAATTTGATGTCATGGTCACCGGCAATTTATTTGGCGATGTGCTGTCCGATTGCGCCGCCATGCTCACCGGTTCAATCGGCATGTTGCCCTCGGCGTCGCTGGATGCCCACGGCAAGGGCTTATATGAACCCATCCACGGCTCTGCGCCGGACATTGCCGGTCAAGGTAAAGCGAATCCGTTGGCTATGCTGCTGTCCGTTGCCATGCTGCTGCGTTATACTTTCGCTGATAAAGCGTTGGCTGATCGCGTTGAACGCGCAGTCGGACGGGTATTGGATCAAGGTTGGCGTACAGCGGATATCCTGTCTCCAGGCATGCGTTTGGCTGACACCATCACCATGGGCGATGCTGTAGTTGCGGCCTTGGCCGATTAAGTGATTTAACCAGGAGTTGTAAATTGAGTAAGACGTATGATATTGCGGTGGTGGGAGCTACCGGTGCAGTGGGTGAGGCCATGTTGGCTATTTTGGCCGAAAGTAAATTTCCTGTCGGACAGGTCTATGCTTTAGCCAGCAGCCGTTCGGCAGGTAATTTGGTCGCTTTTGGGGATAAGAATTTAAAAGTACAGAACTTGGCCGAGTTCGATTTTAGTAAAGTACACATCGGCTTGTTTTCCGCAGGCGCGTCGATTTCTGCCGAATACGCTCCCAAAGCGGCGGCAGCAGGCTGTGTGGTGATTGATAACACCTCACAATTTCGCTATGACCCGGATATTCCTCTAGTGGTGCCCGAAGTCAATCCCCATGCCATCGCCCGCTACACCACTCGGGGCATCATCGCCAATCCCAATTGTTCGACCATCCAGATGTTGGTGGCGATTAAGCCGATTTACGATGCGGTGGGTATTACCCGGATTAATGTCGCGACGTATCAGGCGGTTTCGGGAACCGGTAAAGAAGCCATCGAAGAGCTGGCGGTACAATCGGCGGCCTTGCTCAATGGCAAACCCATTGAGCCTCAGGTGTATCCCAAGCAGATTGCCTTTAATGTCTTGCCCCATATCGATGTGTTTCAAGAGAACGGCTATACCAAGGAAGAAATGAAAATGGTTTGGGAGACCCAGAAGATCATGGGTGATGAAACCATTAAAGTGAATCCGACCACGGTGCGTGTGCCGGTATTTTACGGCCACAGTGAGGCGGTACACATTGAAACCCGCGATAAGATTACAGCGGCGACAGCCCGCGATATTTTAAGCCGCGCACCCGGTATCGTCGTGCTCGATGAACCGGCTGATGGAGGTTATCCGACTGCAGTGACTGAAGCCGCTGGGCAAAATCCCGTGTATGTCGGACGGATTCGCGAAGACATTTCTCACCCACGCGGTTTAAATTTGTGGGTGGTGGCCGATAATGTGCGTAAAGGGGCGGCCTTAAACAGCGTTCAGATTGCCGAACGGTTAATTCGTGATTATCTCTGAATTAACATAACTTGATAATTTGTCAACATTATTACATTGGGTGACACAGCATGCAGCACAGCGTAGATCATCAAGGGGTACCGCGCAGCTTCAAGCGTTCCAAAATAGGGGTTGCTATGGCGCTGTGCTTGGCATTGCCCACAGGGGCGCACGCGCTTGGCCTAGGTCAGTTGCAGGTGCGCTCGGCATTGAACCAGCCGCTGCATGCTGAGTTGGAATTACTGCAAGTCCGCCCTGGTGATCTAGACAGCCTGCAAGTGCGGGTTGCCACTCAAGCTCTAGGCGGATTGCAACCGTCGGCAGAGATGATTAATCATCGCATTGAGTCGCGGGATGGTCGGCATGTATTGCGTTTGACCTCTTCGCGGCCAATGCGTGAACCTCTGCTGAATTTTTTGCTGGAGTTGAATTGGGATCAAGGACGATTACTGCGTGAAGTAGCCATATTTCTTGACCCTCCCACCGCGCCTACCCGCCCCACTCAGGCGGCGGCGGCTGCACCAGCAGCGCCAGCACGACAAGCTGCACCGCAGCGGCCAACGTCTCCTCCCCCATCACCACCGGCGACAGCGGCTATCAATGTGAATGTTGATGAGGGCTTTGTTTATGGTCCGGTGCAGCGCGGAGAGACACTATGGGCCATCGCCCAACGCACCCGCCCCAGTGAAAATGTCACGATACAGCAGATGATGGAGGCGATTTTTCAAGTCAATCCACGGGCCTTTATGCGCTCAAACAGAGACGCCCTGATGGCGGGCGTAACCTTGCAAATACCCGCCGTTGAAGGTCAGTCCCCACGGGTTGCTGCGCCCCCGACACCGGCCCCACGAGCCGCCCCGCCGTCACCTGAACCCGTGCCACAGCCTGAACCTGAAGTCCAACTGCGGCCTACTCCAGAACCCACCCCTGACCCCACACCCGAGCCTGAACCCGTTGCAGAACCGACCCCCAGCCCTGAACCGGCACCCCCGGCAGATGAAGTACAGATCCGCCTAGTGCCCCCATCGCAAACAGCGGCCAGCGTACCTGCAGCACCCGCCGTGCCGCGCTTGCGCCAAGAGGGTGAGCCGTTCCGTCTGCAAATCGCTGGATTAGACAGCCTGCGGCAACGGGTAGAAACCTTACAAGACCAGCGGCCAGAATTACTGATCGCTCAGACGGAGCCGGAGGTGGCACCTGCTGAAATCACTGCACCGACTGTTGCTCCAGAGACAGTGGTTGCGGAGCCTGATCCTGTGGTACTGACTCCCGATGTCGATGTGGCACCGATTGACGCTGAACCTCTAGCGTTGGTCACTCCCGAGCCGGTTGCTACCGCACCAACGGTTACCACAGAGATGTTGGAGCCTGTGCCTGTCGTCGTCGAACCACCGGCAGTGACCCTGCACACTGAGCCACCCCCCCAGGTTGCCGATGACGTTGCTGTGGCACCTACGCCAGCCGCTGACCCCGTATTTGAACCGTGGCAGGACGATGCCGTGACCGCCATCGATCAACTGCGCCAGCAACCTTGGTTTTTGGCGGCAATCGGAGGCGGCGTGGTGGTAGCGCTGTCACTGCTAGGGTGGCTGGTTGTGCGGGCGAAACGCCGCAGTGACGAAGAAGCCGGCGTTTATGATGAGCCGATTGCGGATGAGTCCGATGAGTCAGGGACGGCTGCACCGCTTGATGCGGTTGCCGATAGCAAGCCACTGCGTACGCCCTCACCCTCTACAGAGCCGCGTGATCGGGGCCAGTCGCTCAATCGTGTCGATTTCCTAGTTGCGGGAGGTAACTACCGTGAGGCCGAAAATCAGCTACGAGTCATGATGGTTGAACAGCCAGATGATTCTGAGTTACAGGCTAAGCTGCTGGATATTTACTACAAATCAGGCGATACGGAAAAATTTGTTGAAACGGCGGCAACTCTGCAACAGCAGCTTGGCGATGAGCCAGACCATCCCCTATGGCAACAAGCGGTACGCATGGGCAATGAACTCAATCCCGGCCACCCGCTGTTCAAGCGCACCGATGACGATGACACCCTGGTGTTCAGTCCCGCACAATCAGACACCCCTCCGGCTCAAGCACGTTCGCCGCGCTTAGTCTTTCCGGGTGAGCAAGCGCCCCCAGCGGTGGCTGAAAAACCCGCACCCGCGCCCGAATCGCTGGACTTCAACCTGCGTGACCCCGATCAAACCCAAGTTATAGAACCCAAGCCCAAGCGTGAGGAACCCTTGGCATTCACCGAGCCACAGCCATTAAGTTTTACATCCGATGCGCCCGCTGCTGCGGATGAATTGCCATCAGTGGCACAGCCTACCAGCTCGACCCGCAGTCAATCCGTGGCACCGGATGATTTTGAGGCGTATTTGGCTTCCGATTTGCCCGAGGTGTCTGGAGCCGATAGGTCGGAAGACCAGTACTCATCCACGTCCAAAGAACCTCAGGCGTTTCCTGATCTCACCTTGGATGATCTGCCGGATATGGATGTGGATGATCGCCCCTCATCCCAGTCTAAAGACTCTGACGCCTTTGCTGAACTGACCCTGGATGATCTGGATCTGGGGGCGGAGACCGAGGCCGATCAACAAGAAGCGGTTGAGATCAAGCTCGATCTGGCTCAGGCGTATTTGGATATGGATGATCGGGCGGGGGCACAGGCCCTATTAGATGAAGTCTTGCGTGAGGGTAATGCGACTCAGCAAGAGCGCGCCCAAACCATTCTACGGCGCTTATGAATTTATTCGTTTTTGATATTGAGACCATACCCGATGTCACCGGCGGACAGCGCCTATATGATTTACAGGGGCTAGATGCGGCGGAAACGGTGAAAGCCATGCAGCATATTCGCCGCCAGCAAACCGGCGGTGATGATTTTCTCCGTCCCTATGTACACCAGATCGTGGCCATCTCTATGGTGATGCGCCACGGTTCTACCTGCCGGGTCTGGTCTTTAGGCAACCCTGATGACGACGAACGCGAACTGATTCGGCAGTTTTTCGGCGGCATTTCCAAATACACGCCGACCTTGGTGTCTTGGAACGGCAGCAATTTTGATTTGCCGGTCTTGCATTATCGCGCTTTACTGCATGGGGTCGCCGCCCCTCGTTATTGGGAAATTGGTGAGACTGATCGTGACTTTCGTTTCAATAATTATCACAGTCGTTACCATTGGCGGCATATTGATCTGATGGATGTCTTAGCCGGGTTCAGTCCGCGGGCAACGGCACCGCTGGACGATATTGCCACCCTGCTGGGCTTACCGGGTAAGCAGGGCATGGACGGCTCAAAAGTGTGGGACGCCTATCAAGCGGGGGAGCAGGTAGCGATTCGCCAGTATTGCGAAACCGATGTGCTCAACACCTATCTGGTGTATCTGCGTTTTGAGCTGATGCGCGGTCATTTGGACGAATCGAGCTATCAACACGAGTGTCAGTTAGTGCGCGAAACTTTGCAGGCCGCCCACCAGCCGCATTTAGACGCTTTTTTGCAGGCATGGGACGGATAAGCCTGGATGACAAGACGACAACGGCGGCGGGTGCGTTGGCCCGAAGGGTCTTTTGCGGCAACCATTAGCGACCTTGCGCACGACGGTCGTGGGATTGCGCATATCGAGGGCAAAGCGACCTTTATTCACGGCGCCTTGCCGGGTGAAACCGTAGAGTTCCGCTATAGCGGACGGCGCAGCCAATACGACGAAGGTGTGGTGGAGCAGGTTATACGCGCTGCTCCGGAACGGGTGACGCCGCGCTGTGCACACTTTGATCTCTGCGGTGGTTGTCGTTTGCAGCATTTGGCGGCTGAGCGTCAGATTGAGTATAAACAGCAGTGGCTGTTAAGCAATCTGGAGCGGATTGGTCATGTGCAGCCCGAGCAGGTGTTAGCGCCGCTGACCGGCCCGTTTTGGGGCTATCGGCATAAAGCCCGTTTGGGAGTGAAATATGTGGCCGCCAAGCAGCGGGTGTTGGTCGGGTTTCGTGAACGGGATAAACCGTTTGTGGCGGATTTGCGCCGCTGTGAAATTCTGCATCCACGGGTCGGTGAATTATTAGAACCGCTGGCGGCGCTGATCGGTGAGCTGAGTGTGTATAATCAATTGCCGCAAATTGAAGTTGCTGTCGGTGATGAGGCACATATTGCCTTATGTCTGCGGATTCTCAGTCCGCTGACCGACACTGATCGGGCGCAGCTCACCGCGTTTGCCCAGTCCCATGCCCTGCAAATTTGGTTGCAACCCAAGGGGCCGGACACAGTGCAGCCCTTGTGGCCGCCCGATGCTCAGCTCAGCTACCGCTTAGCCGCTGACGACATGTGTTTGGCCTTTTTGCCCCATCAGTTTGTGCAGATCAACGCGGCGTTGAATACCTTGATGATTCGTCAGGTTTTAGACGGTCTCGATCTCAGTTCCCAAGATCGCGTATTGGATTTATTTTGCGGTCTCGGCAATTTTAGCCTGCCCTTAGCACGGCGGGTGCAGCAGGTTGTAGGCATTGAAGGATCAGCCGATTTGGTGGCCTGGGCGCAGCGTAATGCCGAGCATAATGGCATCCACAATGCTGAGTTTCATGCCGTGGATTTGACCACGGATTGGTCCCAGCACCCTTGGTATGCGCCGGTTTACGATAAGGTGTTGCTCGATCCCCCGCGTTCAGGAGCGGCTGAAGCCATACCGCTAATCGCCGCGCTGCGTCCCCAGCGCCTGGTCTATGTGTCCTGTCACCCAGCAACACTGGCGCGTGATGCCGGAGTGTTGGTGCATGACTACGGTTATCGTCTCCACAGTGCCGGGGTGATGGATATGTTTCCGCACACCGCCCATGTGGAGTCGATCGCGGTTTTTGGACGGGGTCACACTTGAGTTTCAGGAATGACCGGGTTGGCCTTTCAATTCGGCAAATTGCTCAGTGGTTACGAGAATCACGCCATAGACTCTTGGCGTTATAATAATATCCAAAATCCCAACTAATCTCCGCTATATTTTTAATCTCAATGGTGTCTATTAATTTGGCAACAATGCGTTGAAATACTTCTGCTTTGTATCGTAAAAAGGCTTCCGAATACATCGAGCGCGATGCAACAATAAAACCGAGCTTTTTTAAATCAGGATGGGTTTTGATTTCGGTGATCAGCA
>PWUP01000065.1 GCA_003562535.1 Gammaproteobacteria bacterium
ACCTGGAAAGGTTTGAAGGCGTCGTTATTTTTAACCACCCGCACTACAGCGATGGTGTGTTGGTTGTTTGTTGGGTCATGGATTTTTTCCTCGGTGTTTTCCATCCTCGGTGGACATCATCTGATCGAACAATGGGCGCTGGCATTCAATCTCTCACCCTTAATGATGCTGATCTTAATTCAGATCATTATCTTCATCTTGGGTTGGCCGCTGGAATGGACTGAAATCATCATTATTTTCGTACCGATCTTTCTGCCCATCATTCACCTCTTTGGTATCGATCCTTTGTTGTTTGGTATTTTGATTGCTCTCAATATCCAAACCTCCTTCAATACCCCGCCGATGGCGATGGCCAGTTATTACCTCAAGGGGGTAGCCCCACCGAGTGTGCAGTTAGTGGATATTTTCAAAGGCAGTGTTCCATTTGTCGGGCTGGTCTTTGTCGCGATGGTGTTGATCTACTTGTTCCCAGGTATCGCGTTATGGTTACCGCACACCTTATACAATTAATCGAGTGAGTGAGGGCTATGGAAAAGCAGCTAGGACTAATGGGGCTGGCTCAGGCTGCCGAGGCGATTGCGCAGGGCACCATCAGTTGTGAAGAACTGACCCAAGCGAGTTTGCAACGGATCACTCAGATTGAGCCTCAGGTGGGCGCCTGGGCGTTTCTCGATCCACAACATGCCTTAAAACAAGCCCATCGTGCTGATCGAGTGCGCCGCACGGGGCGCGATACCGGCCCCTTGCACGGAGTGCCCGTCGGCCTGGCTGACGTGTTTGATAGCCAAGACATGCCGTGTGAGCGGGGTAGCGCACTATACACGGGGCGACGCTGTGGCGCAGACGCTCAGGTAGTCGAGTTATTACGAGCGGCCGGGGCGATTGTGCCGGGTAAATGTGCAACCAGTGAACTGGGGCTGTTCGTGCCGGGGAAAACGCATCATCCACAGGCCACGGAACACAAGCTGTGGGGCAGTGCGGCAGGGGCGGCGGCAGCCGTCGCCAGTGGGATGCTGGCCGGTGCCGTGGCTGTGCAAACCGAAGGGGCGCTGATTCAAGCAGCGGCACAGTGTGGCATTGTGGCCTATATGCCCAGCGCCGGCTTGATTTCGCGCCGGGGAGCGTGGCGGTGTTCCTCGACCTTAGATCGGGTTGGGGTACTGACGCGCACGCTGCACGATGCCGCCCTGTTAGCGCAGACCTTGATGGCTTATGACCAAGGTGATGACATGCCGTTACATGCACGTCCGCGTCTGGTTAAAAGCGTACACGCCCAGCCCCCAGTGCCACCTCGGTTTGGGATTGTCCACACCCCGTGGTGGGCGTCTGCCGATACGGCCATGCAGGGGGGTATCGAGGAGTTGCTGGCCGCCTTATCCCCTCACGCCGATAGCGAGCCTTTTGAACTCGGTCCAGCGTATGCCCAGATGCCGACTGGGTTGCATACGGTTCTGACCGCTGAGTTTGCCCATCATCTGTCAACGGCATTGGCCGCCTCTCACCAGACTGCAGCGGTTGTATCGGAGCTGGTGCAAGCCCAGTTAGACGCTGGACAGGCCGTGCCAGCGACCGAGTATTTGCGGGTACTGGATGACTGCAAGCGTTTGTCTCAGCAGCTTGAGGAGGTGTTTATCTGGTGTGATGCTTTGCTAACGCCCGCAGATCATGGGGCGATTGACCTGAATCGTGCCGAGCCTCTCCCCGTGTTTGCCTTACCGTGGCACATGCTGGGTTTACCCACCGTCACTTTGCCCTTATTCACCAATGCGGCAGGCTTGCCTATGGGGTTGCAGCTTGTCGGCGCACCACTGGGCGATGGCCGGTTACTGCGTACGGCGAACTGGTTGCTGCAACAACTTGTCGATACACAGTAATGTAAATGGCATTGTTAGGTTGAGTGCGGAAATGATGGGGATGATTAGGCTACGGTGGTGGTTAGTGTTGTGGGTGTTATGGGGATTAGCACTGCCCGTACACGCTTTGGATCTGCGCCTGCCCGATTTTGGCGATCCCAGTGCCCAGCACTTAGGGCCGCGTGAAGAGGCGCGTCTAGGGGCGGAGGTGATGCGCCAAATCCGTGAGCGCGGCACAATCCTCGAAGATGTGCAGCTCACCGAATACCTCAACTCCATTGGGCAACGGATTGCCGCCCATGCCAGCAGTGGCCACCCGTATACGTTTTATTGGATTGATTCTGCCCAGGTGAATGCCTTTGCCGCCCCCGGTGGTTATATTGGCATCCATACCGGACTCTTATTGAGCACCCGTAACGAAGCCGAGCTGGCCGGGGTCGTCGCCCATGAAATCGCCCATGTGGCGCAGCGGCATATTGTGCGGCGGTTTGCCGACGCTCGCCAGCAACAATTTTCGGTGGCAGCGGCTTTGTTAGCCTCAGCCGCCTTAGCCGCTGCCAGTGGCGAAGCAGGGCAGGCGGCTATGGCCTCGACGTTTGCCGCCAGCGCTCAGCAGCGTTTGAATTTTACCCGCAGCCATGAGCAAGAGGCTGATCGTGTCGGCCAACGTCTATTAGAACAGGCCGGCTTTGATCCTAAGGGTATGGTGAGCTTTTTTGCCTATTTGGCGCGTACAGCCGGCGAGGCAGGCAGTCAGATACCGGACTATCTGCGCACCCATCCCCGTCCAGAAACTCGAATGGCGGATCTCAGTGGCCGTCGTGTTGACGCCGAGGCCGCATTCACCAGCAGTCCGGCGTATTATTTGGCCAAAACCCGCGCCCGAGTTCTGACAACCGCCAATACCCAGCGTTTAATCACGCAGTTTCGTGAGACCTTAGCCAGCGGTGATTACGATGATGAGCTGGCCCAACGCTACGGTTATGCCTTAGCTTTGCACCGTGCCGGACACTATGCCCAAGCCTCAGAGCAGATTGAACGCTTGCTGCGACAGCACCCGAACCACTTAGCGCTGCTCATTGAGCAGGCTGAATTGGCCTTATCTATGGGTGATCTGCAACGGGCTTGGGCGTTATTTGATCGTATGAGCCAGTCCTATCCTGACCATTTTGCGGTTGCCATGCACCATGGACGTGCCTTGCTCAATCAAGGACTCGCCGATGAGGCTTTGGCCGTATTCGCACCGTATCTGCGGCGTCGCCCTCAAGATCTGAACTTATATGAACGCTACGCTCAGGCCGCACAGCTCGCCGGACGGCGGCTTACTCTGCACGCCGCAATGGCTGAGTACCATTACATCAGTGGTGATTTAGATCAGGCGATTGAACACGCTGAGCGGGGGTTAAGGCAACAGGGCAGCAGTCACGAACGAGCGCAACTCCAAGCACGGCTGCGCCAACTGCGCCAAATTCGGGAGCGCTCCTAAAAGCGCTCCCGCAGATTACGGTTCCTTGGAATCCGACGATCCGCTGTCGGGTTTGGACTCTGACGATTTGGGTTGCGATTGTTGCTGTCGATACTGCTGGTAAAGCTGTTCATTCATACTTTGCCAGATCGACAAATTACGCTCCGCCATTTCGGATATCAGGGTCAGTGGGTTTTTACCAATGATAGTGCGCATTTGCTCGCGGACAAGATGTTGCTGGTCAACAAACGATTGCAGGCTTCTTTCCAGATAAGTGCCCATCATCCCCTGCAAGGTATCGCCGTAGAAACGGATAATATGGGCCAGCAGCTCGCTGGTGAAAATCGGAGCGCCTTGAGTTTCTTCTTCGCTGATGATTTGCAACAAAATACTGCGAGTAATGTCCTCATTGGTCTTAGCATCAATGACCCGGAATTTTTCGTACTCCAGTACTAACTGCTTAACGTCTTCCAAGGTGATGTAGCTACTGATCGCCGTGTCATACAAACGGCGATTCGGGTATTTTTTGACAATCCGAGGTTGATTCATTAGCTCAACTGAGTGCGAAGCCAAGATGCAATTTTAGGATAAAACCTCAGTGCATGTATATACCACCGTTGATGGAAAAATCCGCACCGGTGATGTAGCCCGCCTCATCGTCCGCCAAGAACCCAACGGCACGCGCGATTTCTTCAGGCTTGGCCAA
>PWUP01000084.1 GCA_003562535.1 Gammaproteobacteria bacterium
ACCCGATAATATATGCTGAATTATAGGATGTGCCGACGCTAGGAGGCGCATCGTTCGCGATGGATGCGCTGAATTATAAGATGCGCCTCCTGGCGTCGGCACATCCTATAAACGCACCTTATCGGGTTAGAAGGCGCATCGTTCGCGATGGATGCGCTGAATTATAAGATGCGCCTCCTGGCGTCGGCACATCCTATAAACGCACCTTATCGGGTTAGGAGGCGCATCGTTCGCGATGGATGCGCTGAATTATAAGATGCGCCTCCTAGCGTCGGCACATCCTATAAACGCACCTTATCGGGTTAGGAGGCGCATCGTTCGCGGGTAGTGTTTCAAATTTGTGCATATGGAGTTGCGGTCAATGCTCGAAGCATAGACTAACTCACTGCCAGCCAATAAAATTACGTCATGTAAAAACTACCAAAAGAGCAGATGCATAAATTTGAAACACTACCTATGGTTTTAGGAACGGTATGCACACAGATCACGAATCATACAGCGTGCACACTGCGGTTTGCGGGCCGTACACACATAACGGCCATGCAAAATCAGCCAGTGATGAGCCTGTTGGCGGTACGCTTCAGGGACAACGGCTAGCAGGCGTTGCTCAACGGCCAACGGCGTTTTGCCCGGTGCCAATCCGGTGCGGTTGGCGACCCGGAAAATATGGGTGTCCACCGCAATAGTGGGGTGGCCAAACGCAGTGTTTAATATCACATTAGCGGTTTTGCGTCCGACACCCGGCAGCGCCTCCAGCGCCGCTCGCTCTTGCGGTACCTGGCCCGCATGGTGCTGCAACAGCAGTTCACAGGTCTGGATAATATGCCGTGCTTTACTGTTAAACAGGCCAATGGTGCGAATATAGGCTTTAAGGCCGTCTTCACCCAAATCTAAGATGGCCTTCGGGGTATTGGCGACAGCAAATAACCGAGCCGTGGCTTTATTGACGCTGACATCGGTTGCCTGAGCGGACAGCATCACCGCAATCAATAACTCAAACGGCGAGTTAAAGCGTAATTCGGTGGTGGGTTCGGGGTTCGCAGCCTGCCAACGCTGGAACAGCGTAACAATCTCCTCTTCAGTCATGGCGGCGAGCAAGTTTTTTTGCTTTAGACCGAGCTACTGCAGCGGCAATCTCGGCCTTACGGGTATCTTGAGCCGGTTTGGTGGCTGGCGTTGTATGTTGTTGCAGGCGCTGTTGGCGAGCCACATAGCGCCTGTGTGCCAGTTCAGCCTTGTCCTCCGTCCAGCCCTGCGTCGGTTCTACCAGATCAATGCAATCGACCGGGCAGGGTGGCAGACAGTGCCGACACCCGATGCACTCGGCAGCGATGACGGTGTGCATCAATTTGGCCGCACCGACAATCGCATCAACCGGACACGCCTGAATACAGCGAGTACAGCCAATACACTGCGATTCATCAATCCGGGCGATGCGATACTCGGCTCCGGGCGAATAGTCGGGGGTCAGTAGGGCATTACTGAGGCTATGGGTCATGTCTTGGAACGCAACAGCAGTTCGATCAGGGCTTTTTGAGCATGCAAACGGTTTTCAGCCTGTTCCCAGACGCCGCTTTGGGGGCCGTCGATGACTTCAGCGCTGACTTCCTGACCGCGATACGCCGGTAAGCAGTGCAAGAACAGCGCATCCGGCTTAGCCTGCGCCATTAACTCGGCGGTGACTTGGTAAGGGGCAAAGTGCTGAGCGCGTTGTTGCTTGTCCTGTTCCTGACCCATGCTGATCCAGGTATCCGTAGTCACCAGATCGGCGTCTCGAACCGCTGCGCTGGCATCGTTCAACACCGTGAGCCGATCCGCATATTGGGTGCACAGCGCTCCATTGGGTTCAAAGCCTAGCGGGGTGGCAATCCGCAGCTCAAAATCAAACACGGCAGCGGCTTCAATATAGCTATTACACATATTGTTACCATCACCTAGCCACGCCACGGTACGGCCTTGAATCGCCCCCCGCAGCTCGCTAAAGGTTTGCATATCGGCCAGCAATTGACAGGGGTGATTATAATCGGTCAAGGCATTGATGACCGGTACGGCGGAGTACTCCGCGAATTCTTGCAGCTTGGCATGGGCCGAGGTGCGCACCATGACAATATCAACCATGCTCGAAATCACTCGGGCGCTATCGGCAATCGGTTCACCGCGACCGAGTTGAGTATCCTTGGGAGACAAAAAAATCGCACTGCCACCCAATTGAGCCATACCGGCTTCAAATGATACCCGCGTTCGAGTGGATGGCTTTTCGAAGATCATACCCATGACGGTATGGGGGAACAGGGCATGAGTGATCCCCTGGCGCTGCAGGTGCTTGAGTTCACTCGCCCGTTTAATAAGTTGGTGCGCTTCTTGAGCGTCAATATCGAACAGTGATAAAAAGTGGCGTAAGGTCATGGCTGGATGCGTCAACTGATAAATGAGTATGGTAATGCGGCGCGGCGTTTTGTGCAAAACTGCGGGTCGCGGAGCCGAACCCAGTTCGGTAACATAAGCGTTTGGTTTCCGTTCAGGTGCAGCTTACCCGGTTTGCAGGCTCGCCGTAACACGCTAGACTGGCTTATCCTAGTAAAACACTCAACTTTAAGGGGTCAAACATGGACATTATGGAACATATCAAACAGCAGATTGAGTCTAACCCAATCATTCTGTATATGAAGGGCACGCCCGAATTCCCGCAGTGCGGATTTTCGAGCCAAACCGCACAGGCCTTACTGGCCACCGGCGCAAAATTCGCCTATGTCAATGTGTTAGAATATCCTGATATTCGTCAAAATTTACCGCGTTATGCCGATTGGCCAACATTTCCGCAGTTGTACGTCAATGGAGAGCTGGTCGGTGGCTGCGATATCGTGCTGGATATGTATCAGAACGGTGAATTGCAGCAGCTCATTGACGGTACCGCTCAATCGCAAGCCTGAACGCGCACCAATCAAACCAATGATTTTGGTGTAGGTGGAATCCTCGGGATCTAACGACCCATAATCACACAGCGCCAACCGGTACAGTACGTCTCATAGCCAGGCGAGAGGGCATGAGCGACTAGATACGTCCCTGATGGAGTGTTAAGTCGCCCATAACTCGCATTGTCCTGGCTGACAAACGCCTGTACTGTTGGCGGTAACTCGTGCCACGCAGGGGCAGAGTCGCTGCGAGCCAGAATCGTGCCGTGATCATCGGCAATCACAGCACCGAGCTGTAATTCATTACCTTCCGTGTGACGGAGTGTTGCAACGGCACGGTTAACCGCTGTTTGGCCTAAATCCTGCCAACGGAAAATAATGCCTAATACCCCCAGCACTTTCCCGTGGGCATCACCGCGTTGACGTACCGTAGTGGCATAGACCAGCACCTCTTCATTGTTCACCAACGGTGAGGTGTGCACGGATTGGACGGCAAACGCATGGCCGCTGGGGGTGGCTAAGCCGTGTTGAAACCACTCGGTACGGTTCACCTTGTGCCCACGGGAGCGATAATCACGCGGGCGGCCATTGGCAAGGACAACACCGTGCTGATCCACCAGCACTAAATCGAAATAGACCGTGTAGGCGTCGAGGATTACCCCTAAGCGTTGCGCGGCATAGTCTTGGGTCTGCGGTGAGGGGGTTTGTAAAGCATTGACTAAACTGTCATCTGTAGCCCACCATCGGACATCACAGGTGCGTTCGTACAGATTGCGGTCGATGATATCGATGGCGTTATACGCCACCTGTTGGAAGCGCTGACCGCGAACCTCACTTCCAAGCTGGCCGCTGATTTGCGTGAGTTCACGCATGAGCCGTTTTAACCGTGATTCCATATCGTCAGTGACGTCCTGGGTGCGTGCCACTAAATGGCGGATGTGATCGGCAACCACCGCAAAGCCTTTGCCGTGGTCGCCGACCCGCGCGGCTTCGATTTTGGCATTGACCGATAATAAATGGATATCGGCATTGATGATGCGGATTTGCTCGGTCGAATCGGCTAAGCCGCGTTCCAGCTTATGAGCTAATTCAGACAAATACTCCGCCGATACGGATTTGCTTGCTTGCGCCATATTGTGCCCACCCTATATTCTAATTTAAGTCATTGTAAAGGTACGCTTAGGCTTACATTGAACGCCGGTACTGCCCCCCAACGGCAAACAAAGCGGCAGTAATCTGCCCTAAAGAACAATAGCGCACCGCGTCCATCAGTACGGCAAACACATTGTCACCGGCGGCGGCAGCCTGTTGCAGACGGTGCAGTTGGCGCGCACCCTCGCTGTGATGTCGCTGCTGAAATTCGCGTAACCGGCGAATCTGCGATTGTTTTTCTTCTTCGGTAGACCGCGCTAACTCAACGGTAAAGGGCTGCGGTTCGGCATCCGGCTTAAGAAAGGTGTTCACACCAATTAACGGCAGCTCACCCGAATGTTTAAGCTGCTCATAGAGCATGGATTCATCTTGGATCTTACCGCGCTGATAGCCGGTTTCCATCGCCCCCAATACCCCGCCGCGTTCGCTAATACGCTCGAACTCGCACAGCACGGCTTCTTCGACTAAATCCGTAAGTTCATCAATGATAAACGCCCCTTGATTGGGGTTTTCGTTGTTGGCCAAACCCCATTCTTGGTTAATAATCATCTGAATCGCCATAGCCCGGCGCACAGAATCTTCAGTCGGCGTGGTCACAGCCTCATCGAAGGCATTGGTGTGCAAAGAATTGCAATTGTCGTAAATCGCAATCAGCGCCTGCAAAGTGGTCCGAATATCGTTGAAATCCATTTCCTGAGCGTGCAATGACCGCCCCGAGGTCTGGATATGGTATTTCAGTTTTTGGCTGCGTTCCTTAGCGCCGTATTTAAAGCGCATGGCCGTTGACCAAATCCGTCGGGCTACCCGTCCCATCACCGTGTATTCCGGATCCATGCCATTGGAGAAGAAAAACGATAAATTAGGCGCGAAATCGTCAATTCGCATCCCCCGCGCTAAATAGGTTTCCACAAAGGTAAAGCCATTCGCTAGGGTGAAGGCGAGCTGGGAAATGGGATTCGCCCCGGCTTCGGCGATGTGATAGCCGGAAATGGACACCGAGTAGAAATTACGCACTTGATGCTGAATGAAATATTCTTGGATATCCGCCATCATTTTCAGGGCAAATTCCGTGGAAAAAATACAGGTGTTCTGCCCCTGATCTTCTTTGAGAATATCCGCCTGCACCGTACCGCGCACCGTAGCTAAAGTCCACGCTCGGATTTTTTCAACTTCATCATCGGTGGGCGGGCGCTGATTATCGCGCTCGAATTTTTCCAATTGCTGATCCACAGCGGTATTGAGAAACATCGCTAGAATCGTCGGCGCTGGCCCGTTAATAGTCATGGAGACCGAAGTGGTTGGCGAACACAGATCAAATCCGGCATACAGAGCCTTGAGATCATCCAGCGTGGCAATCGACACCCCCGAATTGCCGATTTTGCCATAAATATCCGGTCGCTCATCCGGATCGAAACCGTACAGCGTCACCGAGTCAAATGCCGTGGATAGCCGCTTGGCCTGACTGTCTTTGGACAGATAATGGAAACGGCGATTGGTACGGAAGGCATCACCCTCACCGGCGAACATCCGTGTCGGGTCTTCACCCTCACGCTTAAAGGCAAACACCCCGGCCGTATAGGGAAAACTTCCTGGCAGGTTTTCTTTCAGCAGAAAACGCAGCAATTCGCCATGATCGTAATAACGCGGTAGAGCGACTTTCGGAATGGCGCTGCCGGCCAAGCTATGGTGACGCAGACGGGTACGAATCTCGCGGCCACGAATCGACACCACATACTCCTCGCCGGTATAGCTCGCGACGACTTTCGGCCATTGTTCGACTAATTTGCGGGCGCGGGGATCAATATGCGCTTCACGTTCGGCAATCAGGGCATCAAGCCCCCCAGCATCACCCCCCGCCTCGGCCAGCATCCGCTGTGATTCCATAAGCTGCTGGCGTTCGCGGACTAACTGCACTTGGGCGTCGATGGTGCGGTGATAGCCGCGTACGGTGTCGGCAATCTCGGCCAGATAACGCGCCCGTGCTGGGGGGACAATCGCAGCACTGATAGAGGATTGCTTGACCGTAACCGGTGCAAGGCGGTGTTCCCCCGTCACCAAACCATGCGGGGTCAGCAGCGGCAATACGCCTTGATACAGGGCAGTAATCCCATCATCGTTAAACCGCGAGGCAATGGTACCGAATACCGGCATCTGCTCCGGCGAGAGGCTGAACTGTTCGCGGTTACGTTGCACCTGTTTGCGCACATCGCGCAGGGCGTCTTCAGCGCCTTTGCGGTCGAATTTGTTAATCGCGACGGCATCGGCAAAATCCAGCATATCGATTTTTTCCAGTTGCGAGGCCGCGCCAAATTCAGGGGTCATGACGTACAGCGAGACATCGCAGAAGGGGACAATTCCCGTATCCCCCTGACCGATGCCGGAGGTTTCGACAATGATTAAATCAAACCCACCGAGTTTGCAGGCAGCGATAATCTCAGCCAGATTCTGCGGCACTTCACTCCCAGTGCTGCGAGTGGCCAGCGAGCGCATATACACCCGCTCGGTATCAATCGCATTCATCCGAATCCGATCACCAAGTAAGGCACCGCCGGTTTTTTTACGCGAAGGATCAACCGCTATCACCGCAATATTCAGCCGATCATCACAATCCAGGCGAAAACGGCGCACCAGCTCATCAGTCAGTGAGGACTTACCCGCCCCACCCGTCCCGGTAATCCCCAGCACGGGGATGGGCTTCAGTGCCGCATCCCGTTGCTGTAAGTCAGCGCGCAGTTGCGGATCCAGCGTGTCGTTTTCTAGGCCGGTGATAATGCGTGCCAGCGCCTGCCGATCACCCTGCACCACGTCATCTAAACTGGGCCAGCGCGTTGACCCTAGCGCTTGGGCACAGGCGGTTAACACCTCATCAATCATGCCCTGCAAGCCGAGGCGCTGACCGTCTTCGGGTGAAAAAATCCGAGTCACGCCGTAATCATGCAGTTCTTGAATTTCCTCGGGGATAATCACCCCGCCCCCGCCGCCAAATACCTGAATAGGCTCGCCACCGCGCTCGCGGAGCAAGTCAATAATGTATTTAAAAAATTCAACATGTCCGCCCTGATACGAACTGATGGCAATGCCCTGCACATCTTCTTGTAAGGCGGCAGTGACAATGTCTTCCACCGAGCGGTTATGGCCTAAGTGAATGATTTCGGCACCGCTGGCTTGCAAAATACGCCGCATAAGATTAATCGCCGCGTCATGGCCGTCAAACAGGCTGGCGGCGGTGACCAAACGTACAGGCGGTTGCCCACGGTGCGGGGTGCGGTGCTGAGCAAGGCCAGCAAGGGGGTGGATGGCGGCAGACATGGGAATTCCTCTAAAATTAAAACATTATAAATTGCCGCTACACTCAGTAGCATGGCCAGTAACACATGATACAACCGTTTAAGGCGAATGAGGCTCAGGTTCTGGGGCAAACACCACCTGATTACGTCCCCTGAGTTTGGCTTGGTAAAGCGCTGCATCGGCTCGGGCCAATAATGATTCACCCGTTTCACTGGGGCGTCGGTAGGCGACACCCAGCGAAGCGGTCACTGTTAAGCCCTCAGTGTTCAGCTCAGCTCCCGCAGCTATTATCGCTTGACGCAAACGCTCAGCGGTATTAGCGACCGCTTCAGGGTGTGTTTCATCGAATAACAAGGCAAACTCTTCGCCGCCGATCCGAGCGACGACATCACCGGTGCGTAGAACCTGGGTCAATGCCTGAGCGACCGCCACCAAGACCCGATCACCAAAGGGATGGCCATAAGTGTCGTTAATCCGCTTGAAGTGATCAATATCCAATAATAGACCGGTGAAGCGGTACGCATACCGTTCAGCTTGGGCGACTTTTGCGGTGAGACGGCGATCAAAAGCCCGACGATTGTCTAATCCAGTGAGTGGATCGCTTAACGCCATCTGCTCTAGGCGCACATGGTTGATGGCATTATCTAAACAGGTGGACACCACCATTGCTAAACGCTCAAGAAAATCGGTTCCCTGATCTGGAGTAAAACGCTGGCTAGCGCCGCCAAGAGCGTACCATCCAAGCTGGACATCACCGCGCCATAAGGGCAGCAAGGCGACGGTTTCGGGCGGGCGACCGAGCGGAAACACGATTCGATGATGGGGTTGATAATGGTCTAGCGTAATGCGGTGATACATTGTGCGCGGCCACTCTTCAGGCAAACCAATCACCACCCCGGCTGGGCAATCACCGCTTTCCAACAATGCAGCGATTTCCACCGCCGGCGGAATCAGCAGTAACCCGGACGCATACAGCTCCAATGTCCTAGGGCTGGTGATCAATAAGCGCCGCAATAAATCACCGAGGTGTGTACAATTCAGAACCTCTAATTCCAAACGTTGTAACGCTCGCAAGGTCACTTCATTATCGCGCAGTTGCGCCATTAGAGTATCGAGTTGCTGACGCAACCGAGCATTCTCAATAAGGATCTGCTGGTGATCGGGGTTAAAGGTCATGATTTTTTTGCAATAATTAAAATTGTATTGAAAAAATTATGGGCAAATTCAACAGAGTCTAACCTTACCAAAGATTGAATTTATGGCGTATTGCTCCAGACTCTAACATAATATAAAGGCTATACATGCTGTCGAGGAACTGCCGTGATCGAGCGTCGTGAAACTTTTCGTTATAACTGCCTGCATGATATTGATTTATTTGCATCCGATGGCACCATGATACATGGTATGGTCAGCAATATTTCCGACCAAGGCATCCATGTTCACACTCCCTGCCCATTACCAGAACGCGCGATGTTTGTGGGCCTCCTCGGCTTGGTCGATCCTAAGACACATGAGTTGGCGCAACTCCGCATCCAATTGCGTGCAGTTTACTGCGTTCATGATGGCCAAACATTGGATTTCCGCTCTGGGTTACAAATTCACGATTTTGCGGGTGACGGTGAACGAATTTTCATGGATGTGCTGGAGCAGCAAGCCCAACGCTGGGACAGTGCCGGCTTTGAGCCGATTGAACTCGATGAACCACTGACTCACCAAGCCCCCTCAGAAACCTACATATTAACTCGTAAAGTTCGACTGCGTAACGACACGCAGCCGTGGTTTCCAGCGTGGACACAGCGGATCTCCAATTGTATCGTGACGGTTACTTTAGACAGTCCCGAACCACTTAATCGCCGTTATCAGGTGCTATTACCTATACTTTTGCCTGAAAGCAATCGGCGGCGAGTGATTAAGATTACCACCGAGGTCTTTGGTGTGGTGCTGAGCAGCTCAGGCAATGAATATGAAATTTTTCTACGCTTCTTAGAGTGTGATGAAGACGATAAAGAGTTTTTGAACGAGGAATTGCGCCAACGCTTTGGGGCGAATATTCCCTTAAAACCCATAGAACTTGAAAACCCAGACGACTATTCGTTCTTGTGGCGCTAGGTGGGGGTGACTTTTTAATTAGGATCGTCTAATATAACGATCAAACTCGATGTCATGTCTTAACTGTCTAGGAGTCCTATTACATCATGTTTAACAAAAATGTCGGTACTATTGATCGTGCTTTGCGGGTTATCGTCGGGCTGGTGCTATTGAGTCTGGTCTTTATCGGCCCACAAACACTGTGGGGATTGATTGGGTTGGTTCCACTGGCTACCGGATTAACCAGTCGCTGTCCCGGTTATAGCATTCTGAAAATCAAAACATCCGAATAAACCACCCTACCGAGCAGGCCAGCGCTGCTCGGTCAATGGTGTGGTGATCACCTGACTTTGCCCTACCCGCCCCGCGCTAGATCCTCCAAGATCGGGCAATCGGGGCGGGCATTACCTTGGCAGTGTTGGGCAAGATGGCTGAGCGTTTCCCTTATAGTGCGTAATTGCTCGATTTTATGATCGAGCGCGCTGACATGCTGTAACGCAATCTGTTTCACTTCTGCGCTGGCTCGTTGCTGATTCTGCCAGAGCTGCACCAGTTGATCGATTTGCTCTATGGAAAACCCGAGATCACGCGCTCGGCGGATAAATTTCAACGTGTGGATGTCAGCATCGGCATACACACGATACCCGTTAGCCGTGCGCCGAGCCTCAGGGATTAAGCCGATGCGTTCATAGTAGCGAATCATTTTGGCGGAAACGCCCGAATTTCGGGCGGCTTGTCCAATGTTCATGATTTATTGTCCTCTTTGGTGTTATGGTTGATGGTAAAGCGGTTGAAAACGGCGTAAGCGCAGCGCGTTACTGACCACGCATAAGCTGGACAGAGCCATGGCTAGAGCGGCCAACATCGGCGACAACAGCACCCCCGCCAGCGGGTACAACACTCCGGCGGCAACCGGTATCAAACTGACGTTGTAGGCAAAAGCCCAAAACAGGTTTTGCTTAATATTACGCAGTGTGGCGCGTGAAAGCTGCACCGCATGGGCGACATGGCGCACATCCCCAGACATTAACACCACCTCAGCACTTTCAATGGCAATATCGGTACCACTGCCGATGGCAATACCGACCTCGGCCTGGGCTAAGGCGGGCGCATCATTAATGCCATCACCCACAAACGCGACTTTCTGGCCGGTGGCTTGCAGTTGTTTCACTGCCGTCACTTTGTCCTGGGGCAATACCTCAGCGCTGACGTGATCAATCCCCAGTTGGCGAGCTACGGCTTCAGCCGTCTGGCGATGATCACCAGTGAGCATCACCACCTTTAGCCCCAGACGGTGCAGTGCTGCAATCGCTGCTGGGCTGGACTCTTTGATCGGATCAGCCACCGCGATAACTGCGGCCAAGCGCTGGTCAATGGCGGCATATAAAGGCGTTTTACCCTGTTGTGCCAAGCGGCTGGCGCTGCTGGCCAAGTGGCTGATGTCAATGCCGAGCTGCTGCATATAGCGATCAGCCCCTACCGCAATCGTTTGCTGACCGACCTGCGCCTGCACCCCGAAACCGGGTTCTGCCTTAAACTCTTGGACGCTATCGCAGGCCATACCCTCAGCCTCAGCAGCGGCTACAATAGCAGCGGCAATCGGATGTTCCGAATGGCGCTCAACACTGGCCACTAAACGCAGTACGTCATGGCGCTCCCAGCCCTCAGTGAGTTCTAAATCGGTCAGTTCTGGACGGCCTTTAGTGAGGGTGCCGGTTTTATCCAAGGCGATGACATCGGCCGCCCGCAAGCTTTGCAGGGCATGACCTTGGCGGAACAGAATACCGAGTTCAGCCGCCTTACCAGTGCCCACCATAATCGAGGTCGGCGTCGCCAAGCCCATTGCACAGGGACAGGCGATAATTAATACCGCAACCGCATTGACCAAGGCCAAGCTGAGCGCCGGTTGTGGTCCCAACCACAGCCAGACGATGAACGTCAGTACCGCCAAACCAATGACGATAGGCACAAACACTTCAGTGACCTTATCCACCAAGGCTTGCACCGGCAACCGGGTGCTCTGAGCCTGTTCAACCAACCGGATGATCTGGGCCAACACGGTGTTCTCGCCCACTTGGGTGACGCGCAGGCGTAAGCTGCCGTTTTGATTGACGGTTCCACCGATAACTTCCGCCCCCGACTGCTTATGCACCGGTAACGGCTCGCCGCTGATCATGGCCTCATCGACATAGGAATCGCCGTCGATGACGGTGCCATCAACCGGAATTTTTTCACCAGGGCGCACTTGGACAACATCGCCGACCACAAGGGCTTCTATGGCGATGTTCACCCAGTCACCGTCACGTTCCACTCGTGCGGTACGGGCTTGCAGACCCAACAAACGGCTGATGGCCTGACTGGTGCGGCCTTTGGCGCGGGCTTCCAATACCCGACCCAGCAACACCAGGGTAATAATCACCGCTGACGCCTCGAAATACACATGCACACTGTCGGCAGGCAACACCTGTGGGAAAAAAGTCGCCACTACCGAATAACCGTAAGCGGCACTGGTGCCCAACATCACCAAGGCGTTCATATCGGGATTACCGTGCCGCAGAGTCGTCCAACCTTGGCGATAAAAGCGCAAGCCAGGACCAAACTGCACCCCAGTGGCTAACACAAAAAACAGCAGATGCAGATTATGTTGCCCGAACTGCGCGTCCAGCCAGTGATGCACGGGTGGGATCAAATGCCCCCCCATATCCAGCAGAAAAATCGGTAGAGTCAACGCGGCGGCAAACCAGAAGGTGCGGTACAGCGATTGCAGCTCGTGCTGAGCGTGATCCGCAGTGGTTGAGTCGTCGTCGGCTAATGTGGCGGAATAACCCGCAGCGCCTAATGCGGCGATTAACTGTTGCGCCGTAGTGTGTTCGGTGTGCAGTTCAGCCGTCGCTTGCTTATTGGCTAAATTAACCGATACATTAACCACCCCATCCGTCTGGCGTAGGCTGCGCTCGATGCGACCAACACAGGAGGCGCAGCTCATATCCGTGATATTGAGCTTCACAGTCTCCGTCGGTGTCGGTGTCGGTTCGGAATCGGTGTGTGTAGACATTGCACTGGACATAAAGCTACTCTATAAAGGTTTAGTTTGTAGATAGCGTGACAGGCTATTCCTTACTACGATAGTAATGTCAAGCTTTATATCAAGGTTTATTAAGAAAAGGTCGGCTTATGCTCGAATTCAACGTCACCGGTATGACCTGTAAACACTGCAGCGCGGCAATCACTGCGGCCATCCACCAGCAGGACCCGGCGGCAATGGTGGAGATTGATTTAAGCGGTGGTCGTGTCCAAGTGGTCAGTGGGGTTAACCCTAAGCAGTTCATAGAGGCGATTGAACAGGCGGGTTATGAGGCGGAGTTGGTTAAGGCAGTGACTTAAGATCTTCAGGGCGGTCGAGGTCAGGCTGGGGGGCGAGTTCGTAGTGGTGCAAATGCAAGGCGGCAATGCGCTGGCGGGTGAGGGTTAAAACCTGATCACTGCCCCAAGGCATTGCGCTAAAAAACGCCGAGCAGGGTTGGCGCAGACCGATCAAAACGTAGCCGCCATCGTATGCTGGACCCAGCACCACGTCGATACCGCTAGCCAGTTGCGCGTGGGCTTGGCGTAGATGCTCCACGGTTAGTTCTGGGGCATCGCAGCCGAGTAAAATCGCCCCCGCCGGAGTTGATGGTGATAAGCTGTGCTGGAAGGCGTGATCCATGCGCGCCCCGAGATCGGCCCCCTGCTGGGTGTGTAAACTCACCCCCCAGCGGCGCTGGCATTCGGCAAAATAGGGATGATCTGTATCCGGGGTACACCACAATTGCACCGGCCCGGTGTTAGCCGCCGTCGCAGTGCTCAGGGTGCGTTCCAGTAACTGGGTGTGCAAAGCGGCGGCCCCCTCCGCGCCGAGTCGCGGAATCAGCCGAGTTTTGCACAGACCGGGTTCGGGAGCGCGGGCAAAAATCAACACACTCATTGGTAACGCCGCGCCAGGTCGGCCGGATCAGCACCGAAAAAATACGCCAGCCGTAGCCGCCACATGAGTAGAATGGTGCGCACAATGCCGCGTTGCTCCCAGCGCCGACTGGAGGTGATTAAGCGGGCGCGTAAACAGGCCGGGCGACCGACTTGCTGTTTTAGCGCCCGGCTGATGGCGATATCTTCCATCAGGGGAATATCCGGGAAACCACCCACGGTGTCAAAGGCGCGGCGGGTCATAAATAATCCCTGATCGCCGGTGGCAATCCCACTCCAGCGTGAGCGTTGATTCATGAACCATTCGACCACCCGCAGCAGGGGATGAGCCCCCGATAAGCGCACCGCAAAGCGTCCCCAGTGCCGCTGGTGCAGTGCCTGTTGGATCAGGGTATCGGCATCGGCAGGACTACGGGTATCGGCGTGGACAAACCACAGTAGGGCGTGTTGTGCCTGCTGCGCTCCGGCATTCATTTGGCGAGCGCGCCCTGGCGGTGTAGTGATTAACTGATCGACGTGACCACGGGCGAGTTCACAACTGGCGTCTTGGCTGCCACCATCGACCATGATAATTTCATGGCCTCGGGTGCGCAGCCTCGCTAGACTCGCCAAGGTTTGGTCGAGAATGGCTGCTTCATTCAGGGTCGGGATGATAATGGAGATGTGCACTAGCCCACTTGCGCCATGACCTGGTCTAACTCAGCGCGCATCGTTTGATGCAGGGGTGTCGGCACCTTATCGGCAAAAGCCTCCACTAGGGCTTGGTAATACCACAGACTTCCGTCCTTGCCCCCGGTAAAGCGCGTCCATAAGGCATCACCAAGATCAATTAAATCTAAGCGGATCGATTGCAGATTAGCCAGTTTATCGCAAGCCGAAACCAATAAACCCGGCCCTTGAGCCGTGCGTAAATGGTCTAGATACGCCCGTTTGCGTTCCTGCCATGGGGTTTTTGCCCCAGCGGCATTGGGTACGCCATCGGTGCAGAATTCGACCAGTGCCAGGACGTCATCCCCGAAAGCGGTACGGATTGTGGGTGCCCAGTGAGCACCGGCGTCTTCCAGAACATCATGCAGCAGGGCGGCGATGATTTGATCTTCATTGCCATTATGGCGCTGTACGAGCATGGCCACTGTGACGGGATGGGTGATGTAGGGCAGGGGGATACCGTGAGTATTATTTGTGCCCTTGCGGAACTGACCGGAGTGCGCTTGCGTGGCTAACTGCAAGGCATCATTAAAGCGTTGGATCATGGCAACGAGTTCACGGGATGAACGTGATCGATGGGTAAAAATCCGCGTCCCTGCGTGCGTACTAAAGAGAGAGGTTTTAGAAACGCAATGGCT
>PWUP01000211.1 GCA_003562535.1 Gammaproteobacteria bacterium
CTGCCAATCAACGCCTAACAGTTGCCGCAGTCCGCTAGCCATGATCGGGGTCAGGTAAATCAAAGCAATCGCTGTAATCCATAACACCAAAGTGATCCGGTAAGTGCGCATCGCTCCGATACGGTCTTGAATAAAGCCGAAACCCAATGCACCGACAGCCGCCGTTATCTGTACGATGATGAACATCAAGGTTCGTACCTGTTCATCCCAGCGAATCACTTGGGCACCGTAGATGAACGCGAAAGTAATAATGATGTAAATACCGCTCATGGCAAAAAATACCGAGCCAAGCAGCACGGCTAAGTCGCGGTATTGGCTGAGATGGTGCAAGGTATCGCCCACTCGCCCCATGCCCAGACGGATGTAACTCACCCCAGAGGGCAAGGGTTGTGGTTTACCTCGTTCTCGAACCCAGAGAAAGGTAGGAATCGCCGCCACTAAAAAGAACAACGCCGCCCAAGGGCCAACCCAACGGATGTGTTCAAAATTCTCGGCACTGACTTCGCCGAGTATCAGCAGCACAAACACGGCAGACACCATGCCACCGATATACCCTAACGCCCAGCCAAAACCGGATATTTTGCCTAAATCTTCGGGCGGGCCTAGATCAGGTAGAAAACTGGCAATAAACGATTCGCCGATGGAATAGGCGAAATTGGACACCACCAGCAATAACACCCCCAGCATGGCATAACCGGGCGCTACAAAATACAAAGCGGCGGTAGCGACTACAGTGAGTAGATAACTGGCAAACAGAAAGCGCTTTTTGATGGCGGTGTGATCCATAATCGCACCAGCAACTGGCGCACACAGGACAACCAGTAAATAACTGCTGGCCAGCGCTAGACTCCACAGCAAATTACCCAAACGGTAATCGGGCGCATCGCCGACAATCACCCGCGTAAACAGATCACCAAACACCACGGTGATGATTAATAAGGTATACGCTTGGTTAGCAAAATCAAACATGGCCCAGCCGAAGATTTCGCGGCGTGGGGCGCGTAAACGTGGGTTGCTCATTAGTGTGCGCCAACTTTAGAAAACGCTTGACTATACCGATCAGGTCGCATTAAGTCACGTTGAACCGCAGTGTGTCTATTATTGGCGGTCAACGATAACTGGTACTGAACCAAATTCCAGATCATCCTAAGGCCCGAAGGGTCGTTATTCCTCAGCCCAGGGCAACGCCCTGGGATTGCGGTATCCGGGTATCATGGATCGTAAACGGTAAACGGTAAACGGTAAACGGTAAACCGTCCAATGCCCCATCAATCCCAAACATAGGTTTCATTGTAATCAATCCGATAGCGTTCCAATAATGTGCGGTATTCATCCTGAAAGGTCTGGTGTTGATGATGGTGTTCTTGGTTGGCGACATAAGCAACGACCCTATCCGCGTCGGACTGGCTGACCGAGAACGCCCCATATCCAGACTGCCAGCGGAACGCTGCAAACTCCGAACCTTTGGTTTTAATCCATCGTGACGAGCGGGTTTTCACTGTTTCCACGGTATCGGCCACGGTACGAGTCCGCGATAATCCAAAGAAGAGGTGAACATGATCGGCCACCCCGCCGATCCGTAGCGACGGACAGCCGATGTTGTCGAGCGTAACCGCTAGGTAGGGATGTAATTCCGTGCGGATATTGGGATGGAGAATGGGTTCCCGGTTTTTGGTGCTGAACACGAGATGGATGAGGAGGCGTGATAGGGATTGTGCCATGGTGTTCTTGGTTATCGCGGCGTTGCCGGTTGTTGGGTGGATGGGGGATGCCAATATATGCCAATGCCCGCCAATATCCTAGGGCGCTGCCCTAGGCTGAGGAATAACGGCCCTTCGGGCCTTAAACGCTCCTAGAGGTTCTGTATGTGATTTAATACGGTTGTGGTGAGTCGAGACTGAGCACTTGAACATTATAAAGCGTTGTGGTGAGCTGTACGTTCCCGACACCAGCGTTTGCGCTCAACGTGAAAGTGCGCAATCATTGCGGTCTGTAAATGATCAGTGAACGAGTCCGATTTCATGTCTTCCCCCAATACCTCTTGGAGTCCAGCAAGCTGGCGCACCCGCCCAGTGCAGCAAATGCCTGACTATAGCGATCAGGCCCGTCTGAGTCACGTTGAACAGCAGCTCAGTCGTTTTCCCCCGCTGGTGTTTGCCGGTGAAGCCCGGCGGCTCCAAAAATCGTTAGCGGATGTGGCGGCGGGTAAAGCCTTTCTGTTGCAAGGTGGAGATTGCGCCGAGAGTTTTGCCGAATTCAGCGCCGAAACCATCCGGGATAGCTTGCGCCTGCTGTTACAAATGGCGGTGATTTTAACCTTTGGAGCGTCCTATCCGGTGGTCAAAGTCGGGCGCTTGGCAGGACAGTTTGCCAAGCCGCGTTCGGCGGATATGGAACGCCAAACCGGTCAGGAGTTACCGAGTTATCGCGGCGATATTATTAACGGTCTGGAGTTTGATAGCGCACTGCGCCAGCCGGACCCGCAGCGGATGGTCAATGCCTATGCCCAATCGTCGGCGACGCTGAACTTATTGCGCGCCTTTGCCCAAGGTGGTTATGCGGATCTGCATCAGGTTCACCGCTGGACTTTGGACTTCGTGAGTGCCACCCCTCAAGCTGAGCGCTATCGTGCTTTGGCCGATCGGCTCACTGAGACGTTGGCGTTTATGAAAGCCTGTGGTTTAACCTCAGACACCATACCGCAGCTTCGCGAAACGGAATTATTCACCTCGCATGAAGCGCTGTTATTGCCTTATGAGCAAGCCTTGACGCGGATTGATTCCACCAGCGGTGATTGGTACGACTGTTCAGCGCATATGCTGTGGATTGGTGATCGCACCCGTGATCTCGATGGGGCGCATATTGAATTCGCACGAGGCATCCATAACCCGCTCGGTCTGAAATGCGGGCCATCAATGACGCCAGATACCTTACTACCGCTGATTGATGCACTGAATCCGCACAACACACCAGGGCGCTTGACGTTGATTATTCGTATGGGTGCCGGGCAAGTGGCAGAGGGGCTACCGGCGTTAATTCGTGCCGTACAGCGTGAAGGGCGCACTGTGGTGTGGTCTTGTGATCCTATGCACGGCAATACGGTCAAATCCGCCAGCGGGTACAAAACCCGACCGTTTGAGCGCATCTTACAAGAGGTGCGCGAGTTTTTTGCCGTTCATGCGGCTGAAGGTAGCTATGCTGGTGGGATTCATGTTGAAATGACGGGGCAAAACGTCACCGAGTGTACGGGTGGAGTGCAGGCGATTACCGATGAGCGTTTGGCTGATCGCTATCATACCCATTGTGACCCACGCCTCAACGCTTCGCAGGGCTTGGAACTGGCCTTTTTGTTGGCCGAGGAACTCAAGCGTGGGCAAGCAGTGGGTGGTGAGGGACATGGCTAACGAGCAAAAAATAGGCGTTGGTTATAAGCGTAGGATTCACAACCGAGCCGGTTCTCGCTTATAGTGGACGGGCTAATGTGGCAACCAAAATTACAGAAGAGAGGAGTTTGACATGGCTAAGCAAGGTTTTAACCCGTTTGATCCTGCAGAAATGATGAAATTATTTGACCCACTGCAGGTGATGAATCAGTTACAACGCAATATTGAGCGTTACACGGCGGGCGGTCTTCAGTTTACCGATTTGATGCACAATCAACGCAAGAACTTAGAGGCGTTGATGGAAGCCAATCGGATTTTATTCACCAGCACTCAGCAGTTGCTGCAACGCCAGAATGAATTGCTCAATCAAGCGGGCAAAGAAGCGGCGGCAGCCGCTGGGGCCATCGCTTCGGCAACGGCTAACCCCCAGGAGTTACCCAAGCAACAAGTGCAGCTCCTGACCGAGCACTACAATCGCTCCGTGACCACATTGCAAGAAGCCACCGAGATGATCATTAAAGCACAACAGCAGGCCATGCAGGTTCTGGATCAGCGTTGGCAGGAGCATATTCAAGAGCTGCAAAAGCTGCAAAAACCCAAAACCGGTGAATAACGCTGGATCCAGACCGTATAGCCATTCAAGCTGATTAAGCGAACGGCTATATCCATTGCGCTATGGCCCCGTTAACCGACTCATTAAGTCATGGGGTTGGTTGCTTTGTAAGGCTTCACAGGCCAGTTGACGCAACCCATCCACATTGCTGTGGGTGACAATTTGTTTAATCTCCAGCAGACTGCCCGTGTGCATACTGAAATGGCGCAGTCCGAGACCTAATAATAGGCGGGTGTACTGTGTATCACCCGCCATTTCTCCACACAGGCTGACCGGCACGCCGGCGGCATGGCCGGCGGTCAGCGTCATGTGAATCAGTTTAAGCACGGCGGGATGCAGGGGTTCATAAAGATAGTTCACGGTTTCATCTACCCGGTCAATAGCCAGGGTGTATTGAATTAAATCGTTGGTACCAATCGATAAAAAATCGAGGTTGCGTGCTAAATGATCGGCACATAACGCCGCAGCAGGCACCTCGATCATACCGCCTATGGGCAGTTGCGGATCAAACGGCAGTCGATCCTCTTGGAGCTGCTGCTTCAGTTCGCGCACAATCTGCAATACCTGTGTGACCTCTTGAATCGATGACAGCATGGGAATCATCAACCGGGCTTTGCCGTAAACCGAGGCGCGTAAAATGGCTCGCAGTTGTGGGCGAAACAGGTTAGGCTCACGCAAACACAGTCGGATGGCTCGCAACCCAAGCGCTGGATTGGTCGCTAGGGGACGGTCTGGACGCCCACCATCGACTTGCTTATCGGCACCCAAGTCAAGGGTACGAATGGTCACTGGTCGTCCCTCAAACGCGATGAGGGCATCACGATACGCTTCGAATTGCTCATCTTCACACGGGGGGGTGTGCCGATTCATAAACAGAAATTCAGTGCGGTACAAGCCCACTCCAGAGGCGGAGACATCCAGGGCGGCGGTGATGTCCTCTGGCAATTCAATATTGGCGTGTAAGGTGATGTGCAGGCCATCCAAGGTGCGGGCTGGTCGATGACGAAAGGCCCGCAGTTGCTGCAGGCGACGTTGCTCGGCTTGCTGGCGGTGTTGATAATAGGTCAATAACTCAGGCTCTAAGCCCGCCAGTACCACGCCATGTTGGCCGTCAATAACTACAATCTCGCCGTCTTGTAGATAACGCCGGGCATTATGGATGCCGACTAAGGCTGGAATGCCTAAGCTGCGCGCCAAAATCGCGGTATGGGACAGCGGCCCACCGTATTCGGTGATGAAACCATAAATCCCTTGATGTTGCATCAAAATCGTATCAGCGGGTGCCAAATCATCCGCCACAACAATGCGCTCACTGAAGCGATTCGCTACCACCGCATCGCTGGTTTCGGTACCGGCTTGGAGGATACGCTGGATGCGCATGACTACATGATCAATATCATCGCGTCGGGTGCGCAGGTAACTGTCATCCATCGTTTCAAAAACTTGGACAATTTTATCGCGTTGGGTTTTTAATGCCCACTCCGCATTGCATTGCTGGCTGCGGATCAGTTCTACAGGGGCATGAGTGAGTAAGGAGTCTTCCAGCATCAGCAGATGGGTATCAACAAAAGCACCCACCTCGGCAGGTAATGAATCGGGGAGTCGGTTACGTACCTCGCGCAGTTCCTGTTTCGCAAAGCTGAGACTGCGTTTAAAGCGTTCAATCTCAGAGTCAATCTGGTGCAGAGATAAACGGTACTCGACAATTTCAGTCTGATCGCGCTGCAACCGCAGTATCCGACCGATGGCGTAGCCCCTAGAAACACCAATGCCGTGCAGAGCGCAGACTGCCATCATGGCCTCTATTTATTCATTCTGGTTCATCAAAGCGCTGGTCAATCAGGTGTTGAATCTGATCCAGCGCCTGTTCAGCATCGACGCCCTCAGCGTGCATCAGTAACGTCGTACCCTTTGCTGCAGCAAGCATCATTACCCCCATAATGCTTTTCGCATTGGCGGTGCGGTTGCCACGGCGTAACTGAATGTCGCAATCAAAACTCGCGGCAAGATTAACCAGTTTGGCCGCCGCTCGAGCGTGCAGCCCCAGACGGTTACTGATGACGACTTCGCGCTCCGGCACCTAAATAGTCCCCCTTGGTTTTAGCTGAATTCCCGGTGGCGGGTCATCACATGTGTTCTGATTTGAGCAAAGCGTTCTGCCAAGCGGCTAGCAATATACACCGACCGGTGCTGGCCACCGGTACAACCGATCGCTACAGTCATATAACTGCGGTTACCGGTATCAAAGCGGGGTACCCAAATGTCTAAAAAATCGCCGATTGCAGTCAGCATCTCTTGTACCATAGGTTGCGATTCGAGAAATTCACAGACGGGGCGATCAAGCCCGGTCAGTAGCCTTAATTTACGATCCCAATGGGGGTTAGGTAGGCAGCGCACATCAAACACAAAATCAGCGTCAATGGGGTTGCCGTTTTTAAACCCAAACGATTCAAACAGCAGAATCATACCCTCATGGAAAGAGTGGTGCACCAGGGTGCGGATGCGCTCGCGCAGCTCGTGTAAATTGGTTTGGCTGGTATCAATGATAATATCTGCATAAACCGCTATTTCTCCAAGCAGTTGGCGTTCTTGGCGAATCGCTTCCATCAGGGGTTGATCGCGCAGTGCCAGTGGATGTTTGCGCCGAGTTTCATTATAACGCTGTAATAAGGCTTCATCACTCGCTTGTAAAAACAGTACCGTGACTTCAATGCTATGCTCACGCAATGCCGTGAGGCTATCAGAGAATTCACCCAGTTGATCAAGAAAGTTACGCGCATCAATACCGACGGCTAAGGCTTGTTCTTGGCCTGCCGTTTTAGCGCGTGTTTGTAGCGATAAGGCGCACGGCTGCAGTAACTGCAAAGGCAGATTGTCAATACAGTAGTACCCAAGGTCTTCCAGCGTTTGAATCGCAATGGTTTTACCCGATCCAGACAGGCCGCTGACGATAATTAAACGCATGAGCTACCCCCGCGTAATCTGCGAGCTTGGCGTTGTGCCAGCGTATGGCTGGCATGCTGCTCACCCGCCGCTTGGTGCTCGACCTGCCTGACCGCACATTCAACCCATACGGCACGATTGAGTCCCAAAGTGGGCACTAGCCTAAATAGGGGTAATGCCACACCGAACAGTGAGGCATAGTGTAAATCCCGCTCAACGGTTGGATACTCGAAGCCTTGCGTCGGGTCGCTGATTTGTACCCACAAGCCAATATCGTGGGGGGCCGCCACCGCCTGAGAGCCATAGAGACGTGCCACATCGATAATGCCGAGTCCACGAACATGCAATAGTCCGCGTAGTATTGGGGGACAACGTCCTTCTAGCCGACCATCGGGGCTAGGACGGACTAAGGGGGCATCGTCGCTGAGCAGAGCATGACCTGCTGCTAGTAACTCCAGTGCTAGGGTACTTTTGCCACTACCACTGGAGCCAGTCAGCAAAACCCCCGTATCCTCAACCACCAGCAATACTCCATGTAGGCTGTGCCACGATGTCGTAGAGGCCGGGGTCGCTGTACTTATTACCATTACATTAATCGCCCGATAATTGCCAGCTCATCAGGGTTTGATAGAGTTGCTGGTCGTCATCCAACCGCCGCAGACTCTGGCAAAAAGCTTGGTTGCTGAACATTTCTGCCAGATAGGCAAGAATTTTCAGATGTTCATCGGTAAAGTGCTCAGGTACCACGAGACCAAACAGCAAATCCACGGGTTGCTGATCCATGGCACCAAAATCGATGCCCCGTTCCAATTTAATCATCGCTCCGACTGCTCGGGTACTGTGAGTCAGGCGTCCATGGGGCAAGGCCACACCTTGACCCAGACCGGTACTGCCCAGCCGCTCGCGCCCGAGCAAGCTATCGAGTACAGCGCGGCTGTCGAGCTCATCAGGGCTTGCAGCCGTCAAGTAGTGGCTTAAGACATCCAGCGCTTTTTTCTTGCTGTTTACATCGCTGCGACAGACGACTTGGGCGGGGGTAATCAGTTGCGCTAAGTTCATGGTCAGGGGCGTCGTGGTACTCAGGCAGAATAATCGCGGTGTTTTTCTTGGCGATTTTTGGCGTTCATTTTTTCCTTGTGTTTTTTGACCTGACGATCGAGCTTATCGCTCAATGCATCGATAGCGGCATACATGTCTTCATGCTGAGCGTCAGCAAATAAATCATTGCCCGCCACATACAATGTGGCCTCAGCTTTATGAGTCAGCTTATCAATGCTGAGAATGACCTGAGCCCCGGTGATTTTGTCGAAGTGCCGCTCTATTTTTTCCAATTTTTCCGTGACGTATCCTCTAAGTGCGTCAGTGATATCGACATGATGGCCACTCAGGGTAATGTGCATAAGGTTATACTCCTTGCTTGCTAGGGTTAATTTGAGAGCATCAGGCGCTGATTCAGCCCGGTTGGCGACGCGCTGCGGAGGTTGCAATACCCAGTAATTCACGATATTTAGCCACCGTGCGTCGGGCAACATTGATGCCCTCGGCTTCCAGTAATTGAGCAATTTTACTATCACTCAACGGTTTTTGAGGTCGTTCCTCACTAATCAGTTTCTTGATCATGGCACGAATCGCAACGGATGAACATTCCCCTCCATCACTGGTTCCGACATGGCTGGAGAAAAAGTATTTAAACTCAAAAACTCCACGCGGGGTATGCATGTATTTTTGACTGGTGACCCGCGAAATAGTGGATTCGTGTAAGTCCAAGTCGGCCGCGATATCACGCAATACCAGTGGCTTCATGTACTGCTCCCCCTGTTCCAAACACGCCTGTTGATGGTCAACAATACAGCGTGCCACCCGTAACAGCGTCTCATTGCGATTGTGTAAGCTTTTTAAAAACCAGCGGGCGTCTTGTAAATGATTGCGCAATGACATATTGTCGGTGCTGTGATCCGCTCGACGGATTAATTGCGAATAATTGCGATTAATCCGAATCTTAGGAATGGTACTTGGGTTGAGCTCGACCACCCAGGTTTGCTGGTGACGGCGAACAAAGACATCGGGGACGATGTATTCGGTGCGATTGGCCGACAAGGCGGTACCGGGATGAGGGTTAAGACTGCGAATCAGCGCAATCACGGCCTGTAGTTGTTCGGCGTTGAGCTTAAGGCGGCGCTGTAAGGTGGCGTAGTCGCGCCCAACTAATGCGTCAAGGTATTGGGTGACCAATTGTCGCGCCTGAGAGCGCCACGGCGTATCTGGGTCCAACTGATCGAGTTGCAGTATCAGGCATTCACCGGGTGTACGGGCGGCAATGCCGGGTGGGTCGAAGCGTTGCACGCGGTGCAATACGGCAACCATTTCATCGTCGTCCATCGCCACCCCACTGGGCAGCCCCTGCTGGATGTCTTGAAGCGACGATGATAGGTAACCGCTATCATTAACGGCATCGATAATGGCTTCAGCAACCAGTCGGTCACGGTCACTGAACGGAGTAAGATCGAGTTGCCAGCTCAGGTAGTCCCGCAATGAAGGTTCAGTCGTAGCGTGTTGGTCAAACGCCAAATCCGCATAATCCTCATTACGCGAGTAGGGTGTGGCGCCATCGGCAGGGTCGTAATCATCCTCCCAGGGATTGTCCAGTGGGGCGTCGTCGGTGGAGTTGTCCTGCTGCTGCGCAGTGTCCACGGCATCAGCGGCTGGCAGAGGGCTGTCCGTGGTGTCCTCTGACCAGTCCCCCTCATCGGCTTGCTCCAGCATGACGTTGGATTCCAACATCGTTTGGATCTCGGTCTGTAATTCCAGACCAGAGAGCTGCAACAGGCGGATGGCCTGCTGCAACTGCGGGGTCATGGTGAGCTGTTGACCTAGGCGAAGCTGAAGTGACGGTCGCATGGTATGGGCGGTTGCGTTGTTTAACCAATGTGAACAATCGAACTGGGTATATTAAAGCATAGACTGTGCCATGCAAGTAGTCTGCTTATAGACGAAATGATTCGCCCAGATAGACTTGACGTACCTGCGGGTTGTCGAGAATCGCTGCGGTACTGCCTTCAGCAATCACCCGACCTTCGCTGAGAATATACGCCCGTTGGCAAATACCCAAGGTTTCACGGACGTTATGGTCGGTGATCAGCACACCAATGCCACGAGCTTGCAAATGTTCGATGATGCGCTGAATATCGGCTACGGATAAGGGATCCACTCCGGCAAAGGGTTCATCCAGTAAAATAAATTGCGGCTCGGCAGCCAAAGCTCGGGCGATTTCCACGCGACGGCGTTCACCGCCGGATAAACTCACCCCCGCTTGGTCACGCAAATGCCCAACATGGAGTTCTTCCAATAATTCTTCGGCACGGGTCAGGCGCTCGCTGCGGCTTAAATCCGCCCGCAGCTCCAGAATGGCCAATACATTATCACGCACCGATAATTTGCGAAAAATCGAAGGCTCTTGAGGCAGATACCCCACACCTAAACGGGCGCGGGCGTGCATGGGCAATGCGGTAATGTCGGTGTCGTCTAATAACACGCGGCCCTGATCACAGCCGACGAGTCCGACAATCATATAAAAACACGTGGTTTTGCCGGCTCCATTGGGGCCTAATAAGCCGACAACCTCGCCGTTGCTCACCTGCACAGATGCGGCATTAACGACTTGCCGTCCACGATAACGCTTAACAATTTCAATGGCCTGAAGTTTATGCATGATTACGGACGCGGTTGAATCGTAAATTCGATGCGCTCGCCTTCACGACCGCGTGCTTCAACGGTATCGCGGTTGAGGTCATACTCGATGCGATCCCCACTGAAGGTATCTCCCCCTTGGACTAAGCGGGCATTGCCTATCACGCGCACCCTAGCCGTTTGGGCGTTATAGTCGATCTGGTCGCCGGTGCCGTCTATCGGAGGACGCTGGGCATGCGGTTGATAGCGAAACCGCGTGGGAGTCCCGACCGCTTCCATACGCAAGAATTGGCCATCGGCATCAAAGTGAACTGTGGCGCGGTCAGCCGCGAGGTATAACGTGCCTTGTGAAACTTCGACATTGCCCTCGTACACGCTGACACCGCTGCGTTGTTCAAAGCTCGCACGATCGGCTTGGAGGCGAATTGGTTGCTGGCGATCTTCGGGTAAAGCGGTGGCGGTTGTCGCGTACAGCACCGCCCATAGCAGACCCAGACTAAAAAGACGGTGGTGCATATTCACCTCGCACATTCCACAACAGCGTGTAGCGACCTTCATCAAGATTGGCGCGCAAGCCCGTACCCTCTAACCAACCGGATACGGTGTCCACGCGGGCGGTTGCATCCGTGCTCAGGAGCTGTACTTTGCGGTAATAACTGAGATCGCGGGTGCGAATTGCTAAGGTGTCATCCGCTGTGTCACCTTGGTGTTCAGCATGAACATTATCTCGCAGAACCACAAGATTATGATCGGGGGACAGCCAGCCCTGTTCGGATTGAATCGACCATTCCCTGCGGCCATCGCTGGCGAAGATTTCCAGCGTCGGTGAATGGACTTCAGTACCGCGCTCGCTGGGTAACTGCACCAAATACGGAGCATGCAGCCCATAGCGTTGTTGTCCAGAGGCATCCAAATAGGTCGCAGAAAAGGCATGCAATTGCAAAATCGGGCCGGTGGGTGGCGGTTGTGTATCACTGTCGCCGTCCCCCCGCAGGGTCACCACCAGCCACAGGCTCACAGCCGCTAACAGGGTAGGGAGGGCGTACATCCGCACAAAACGTGGCACGGTAATCACACGACGCCCGCTTGAAACAGATCATGCATATTGAAGGCCCCGATGAGTTTTTGCTCTGAATCCACAACCGGCAAGGCTAAAATTTTATGCGCTTCCATTAAGGCCACCGCCTCAGCCGCCAGCAGATCAGGGGGTACGGTTTGACACGGCGTGGTCATCAACTCACCGACGTGTAGGGCATGTAAATTGTGGTGATGTTCTAAGGTTCGGCGTAAATCACCGTCGGTGAACACGCCCAGCACTTGATGTTCGGCGTTGACAATCACCGTCATGCCAAGCGCTTTGCTGGACATTTCCACCAGCGCCTCAGGCAGTGAATCCTGCAGATGATTATAGGGAATGCGCTCGCCGGTGTGCATAATATCGGCAATATGCAATAGCAAACGCCGACCTAAACGGCCACCGGGATGCGAGCGGGCAAAATCCGTGCTGGTGAACCCCCGCGCATCGAGCAGCGCCACAGCCAGGGCATCGCCCATAGCTAAAGTCGCTGTGGTGCTGGCGGTCGGTGCTAAACCCAGTGGGCAGGCTTCCTCAGCGACGCTGATATCGAGGTGTACTGTGGCCACGGTGGCCAGTGTGGATTCAGGACGACCAGTGAGAGCGATCAGTGGTACTTGCAAGCGTTTGATTAACGGCAAAATCGTCAGTATTTCTTCAGTTTCACCGGAATTGGATAAGGCCAGTACCACGTCTTTATCGGTAATCATACCCAAATCGCCGTGGCTGGCCTCGGCCGGATGGACAAAAAACGCCGGCGTGCCCGTGCTGGCCAACGTCGCCGCAACTTTATTGCCAATATGGCCGGACTTGCCCATGCCAATAACAATTACCCGTCCTGGGCAGGCCAAAATCACTTCACAGGCTTGGGTAAAGCCTTGATCAAGCCGATCTATGAGTGCCGTGACCGCTTGCGCCTCAGTTTCCAGAACCTTACGACCCAGAGCGATGAAGCCACCAGGGCGAGTTTCCTCAGTAGGCCAGCAGCGCCTGGATCTGTTCAAGATCGACCTCATTGAGTTCACCAATCGCCTCTTCTAGGCTGAGACGATTGAGTAGATAGGAATAACGAGCTTGGGCGTAGTCGCGTTCAGCGCGCAATAAATCCCGTTGGCTGTTTAAGACTTCGACAATCGTGCGCGTACCGACATCAAAACCAGCTTGGGTGGCTTCTAGGGAACTGCGACTGGAGACGCGTGCTTGATCCAAAGCGCGTACCAGACTGATGGACGCTTCAATCCCTCGATACGCTTCGCGCACTTGGCGGGTGACCGCCCGTTGTACCGTTTCGCGCTGGTGTTTCGCGGCTTCATGGCGGAAGGCCGCTTCACGGGTGCGCGAAGTCACCGCACCGCCTTGATACAGCGGAATGGTCAGTTCCAAGCCAACCCGTCCGCCACGTCGGGAGACCGTACCGCTGTCACTGTCGCTATAGCTGGCGTTAAAGTCTAGGCTAGGATAGTGACCGGAACGCTGTAGAGCGATGTTCTCGCGTGCCAGTTCAGCACCGAAACGGGCACTGTTTAAGCTGGGATTCTGTGCCAAGGCTTGTTGTACCCAGTGCTCAGGATCCGCGGGATCGGGCGGGACCAGCGGGATCTCCTCCCGCAAGGGACGCAGACTGTCGTAATACTGTCCGGTGATTTCCGCCAGCGCTTCACGGCGATTCGCCAGGGTATTTAATGCGGCAATTTCTGTAGACAGCGATTGATCAAAACGGGCTTGGGCTTCTTGGACATCGGTGATGGTGACCAGCCCCACCTCGAAGCGTCGCCGTGCCTGTTCGAGTTGACGTTCTATGGCGTCTTTGTCCGCTTGCGCAAAGATCACATCATCGCGGGCAGCCAGTACCTCAAAGTACGCGCTCGCCACTCGTAGCACCAGATTTTGGCTGGTGTCCTGAAAATCAATGTCGGCACGATCTACCGTAATATCCGCTTGACGCCGCCGGACTTGGGTGCTGCGATCATACAGCGATTGATTCAGGGTCAGGCTCATGCTGTCGCTGGTGAAATCCGATTGACCTGGCCCCCGATCCTCAAAATTACGGTCAATCGTGCCGCGGGCATTCAGACTGGGCAGAGCCAGCGCTCGAGCTTGAGGCCGTGCCTCGCGTTCGGCAAAACGCAGCGAATCCGCTTGCTGTAATTGAGGATCATTGTCGAGCGCATCGCGATAAGCCTCCAGAATGCCTATTTCAGCAGCCGCCAGCGGGCTGAGCAGCGAACCCAATAGGCTGAACACCAAGGTATATACTAAGGGTCTGAACCACTTCATAATAACAATCCTGTACACGAGTCTGGAGGGGGAAATAATTGTTCTGCAAGACAGTGCAGTCTATCATTATGCAGCCTTGCTGAGTAAGCACCTAATAGCCATTCACCTTGTGCTCCGAGCATAAGCATCCTGTGATTATCGGCATTGCGGCCGGTACTGACTCAAAAAATCCGCATAAGCCCGTTGTAAACCTTCTTCCAGTCCCACCTTGGGCTGCCAACCTAAAGCGCGTAATCGACCGCTGTCCATCAGCTTTCTCGGCGTGCCGTCCGGTTTACTCGGATCATACTCAATATGACCCGTGTAACCGACGATGCGGCCAATCTGTTCGGCCAGTTCACGGATGGTCAGGTCTGCGTCTGAGCCGATATTGATATGACTGAGCATCGGTTCGGTATGGGCGGCGTAAGTCGCATGATCGAGGTTCATGACATGCACACAGGCCGCCGCCATGTCATCCACATAGAGAAATTCCCGCCGTGGTGTGCCTGTTCCCCAAATACGAATCGTCGGCTGCTGATTGACTTTAGCCTCATGAAAACGCCGGATCAAGCCGGGAATGACATGGGAATGCTCGGCATGGTAGTTATCACCCGGCCCATACAGATTCGTCGGCATCACACTGCGGTAATCAATACCGTGACTGTCGCCGTATTGGCGGTTATAGCTTTCACACAGCTTGATCCCGGCAATTTTGGCGATGGCATAA
>PWUP01000227.1 GCA_003562535.1 Gammaproteobacteria bacterium
ACTGCACGGAACACGACTTTTTCAACAGATTCTAGATCTACAGTTTGTCGAGCATGCCAGAGCTCGTAGTGGTCTTGCATCAGCAACCAGCTTTCGGGCGAACGGCCAAGCGCTTTGGATCGGCTGCATGGCCTTGTTGGGCGATTAATGCCATGACAAGTCAGGCTTCCTTCCGTGGGCCATGCAATCGCGCAAATAGAGATTGATCAAACTCTGATACGGAATCCCCGTTTCTTCCGAAAGCTGCTTGAAATACTCCACGACGTCGTCGCCCATGCGAATCGTCACCTGTCGCTTTAACTTCGAAGCGTACGGGTTGCGACGCGACCTCATCTTCGAAAAATCATACTCATTTTTCATAGCGGTGGACCTTCGTAATACTTACGCTCATTGGCAGTCGCCTTCCGCGCGGAAATGATTCTGATGACATCTCCGCCGGAACGCTCGCAGTGGCACACAACCAGAATCCGTAGTGCATTGCTCAAACCAAGCATAATGAACCGCTCTTCGCTAGACGAATGCTCTTCATCGAAGAACTGCCGCGCATACTCATCAAAGAATACGGATTTCGCTTCTTCAAACGAAATACCGTGTTTCTCGAGATTTGCACGCGCCTTTTGCGGATCCCAATCAAACCCTGTCATACATACATTGTATGTACGGATGGTCGCTTGGTCAACCCCCCGTTATGTGCAGGAGTTCATTGCCTAACGTCGCCATAAACGGCGCGAGGAACGAGCGTCCGGCGACCGGAGGGAGCGAATTTGATGGCCTTGTTATGCATTAGACACCAAAATGACTGTCAATCCATATGTTACTTGGGTAGTCCTAAATAAGGTAGTGACAAGGCAAAGAGTGGTAAGATTTAGAGGTTTTTAGTCAAAGAGCAAACCATCATGCAGTGTCCCTCTTGTCAGTCAACCCAAGTCGCGTTGATGAGTCCATCTCGGCGCTGCTTGATCGAGGCGGTTTTGCCCTTGAGGTTGATGGCAATGGCATTAAACTGCCGCAAAACTATGTTCGTCTATCCGTTTTTGCAACTGTTTGAACCCGTCGGATATCGAAACGACAGACCTCAGAACCCGCAGCGCAACACTCGGTTTCAAATACTTGAAAATCTGAGGCAACCAACCGCTGAAACAGGGTAGCAAACACCGCACTATGCCAATGACACACCGGCTCAGCGGCAACTTCACCGCTGACCACCGGATTGGTTCTAATGGCTACACGACACGATGAGCCATCATCCTGTACGCTAAACTGCCCACTACCTGCAAACGTCCAAGCATTACCACGAATCGCCTTCAACAACAGTTTACGCGCCAGAAACACCGGTAAACGAGGCAGAACGACCCGCACTGGGGCAGGAATCCGCCGAGCCAACACATACTCACCCGTGCGTCTACCGGCATCGGTCATGATTTCAGTGGCCAATGTCGCCGGCAAAGTGGCGCGCACCGTTTGATGCAAACGCGCCACAGCGGTCTCGTCAACCATAGCCTCGGGGGGGTGGTCAATGCAATCGCTTAGACCCGCCGCTGCAAAAATTTGGCGCAAACACTCGTCGTCAACGGTTGCGCGTAAAGCAGCCGCAACTTGAATAATAGCATTCGGCCCAATGCGAGCGGCAGTATCAGCCGTCATAACCGTCGTCACACACTCTAATCACGCGGTTATCGCTCAATACCGAGATTGATGCTTGATGGCATCACGTAACTCATCACGGCGTTCGCGATCATGCTCAGCCGCATTAGCCGCAGCAACCGCTTGTTCAAACGCCTCATCGCTGGCTTCCGGGCCACCACCACAGGGCTTAGCCGCAACCGCTTGTTCAAACACCGCATCACTGGCTTCTGGGCCGCCACCGCAAACCTTAGCCGCAACCGCTTGCTCAAACGCCGCATCACTGGCTTCCGGGCCACCACCGCAGAGCTTCACAGCGGTTGCTGGATCGGGATGAATATCTTCAAATTTACCATTCTCAGACTTACGCGCCAGCACCCGCGCCTGCGCCTGTTCTTTGGCCGACTGCCAATCTTCCATCTGAGCGGGAGCGATCTTGCGCGAGGTGTCAAAGTCAAAATTGACCTTTTTGCGTGACTGTGGCCCCCAATACCCTACCCGACCGAGATCGTAAAATGTCCGCTGGAATCCCGCTTTCAAAAAGGCTTTCAGACAGCCGAGCAAATAGCGCCGCCGTTGGCCTGTGCCTGCCCACGGGTAGGAGAAAAAGGCTTTTTGCATATAAAACCGGCGGTAATTATGCATCACCCGATCCAGCAATTCGCCTCGATCCATGGCCTCTGGCTTAATGATGGGGGTGACGAAATTATATTTTTCAAAGTCAAAAATTTCGACTTTATCACCCAACTCTTGGAATAAACTCGAAAACGGCCACGGGGTGTACATGGCCCAGTTGGCCAGATCGGGGTTCCAATCCCGTGCCATGCGGTAGGTTTCTTCCAGCGTTTCGCGGGTTTCGTTTTCCATACCGACAATAAACTGAGCCTCGACGACGATACCAGCCTCACGCAACAGTTGCACCGCTTTTTTGTTCTGGGCGACCGTGGTTTCCTTGTTAAACAGATCCAGTTTAAGCTGAGCAGCGGCTTCTGTACCCAAGGACACATGAATCAAACCGGCCTTGCGGTACAGTGCCAAGTATTCTTCATCACGCAGGACATCGGTCACACGGGTATTGATCCCCCACTGCACTTTATCCGGCAGACCACGAGCAATCAGTTCCTCACAGAAGGCGATAAATTTCTTGCGATTAATGGTCGGTTCTTCGTCGGCTAAAATGAAAAAGCCGACCTGATGCTCAGTGACCAGATTTTCAATTTCATCCACCACTTTTTTGGGATCACGGATGCGGTAATCGCGCCAGAATTTCCACTGTGAGCAGAACGAGCAGGTAAACGGGCAACCACGCGCCATGTTCGGGATGGCCACCCGGCAATTCAACGGGATATACATGTATTTATCCCATTCCAGAATGCTCCAGTCGGGATTAATACCGTCCAAATCTTTAACGGTGGGTGCGGCCGGGGTCGCGACAATTTGCTCGTCATCCCGATACGCCAACCCTTTGATCTCAGAACGCTCACTTGGCCAGCGCCCTTCATCAACGGCGCGCACCAAATTCACCACAATTTCCTCACCCTCGCCGCGCACGATGGTATCAATCCACGGGGCTTCACTCAGCACTTGCTGATACATGAACGTGGCGTGAACCCCACCGAGCACTGTTACTGCATTCGGATGCTCTTCTTTAGCAATTTGCAACGCCCGTTCGGCTTTATAAATCGACGGGGTGATCGAGGTACAGCCAATGACATCCGGCTTAAGCTCAGCCAGTTGGCGACGTAATTCATCCTCCGGCATCTTATTGGTCATCGCATCGATGAACGTGATGTCGTCGTAACCCGCTGACTTGAGGGCACCTGATAAGTAAGCAACCCAAGCCGGCGGCCAGGTTCCAGCAATTTCTGCACCACCTGAACGATAATCAGGATGAATAAAAACGATGCGCATGAACACTTCCTCCAAGGACAATGCATAAAAATTCTAGGATACCTATTGTCAAAAGAAATTGACACATGTCAATGTCGATTTGATTTTTTGCAGCGGATAAGGCTTATGTTATCAGCGGTTCTCGCTATGAACCCAGATTCAGCGGCTATCTCAAGGTCTCTATCGACGAGGTGATCATCGCGGTTCGGGATGATCGACAGGTGCTGAACGATCCAGCACGCAGTGTTGTATGCGGGTGCTACAAAATAGGGCGTTTGTCGTTAAGTCAACCTGTTATGTACTGCAAAATTATTAATTAAAATTAAAAACTTAATTTGCTTACACATCATCGCCGATCATGGCACAAAACATGCTAATTTCTCCGAGTGGCTTACACCACTTGTCCAAACTTAGCCACTGAGAGGCTGACTATGAAATCAAGCTCTGCCATTGTTGTGATGCTGTGGTCATTAATCACC
>PWUP01000092.1 GCA_003562535.1 Gammaproteobacteria bacterium
CACACCGAATCCGATAGAGATTAGTATCCGTGATATACCTGCAGAGTTCAAGCTGACACAGAACTACCCGAATCCGTTCAATCCTGTAACGACGATACAGTATCAGTTGCCGCAGGATGTGCGGGTACGGCTTATTATTTACAACCAGTTGGGTCAGCATGTCAAGACGCTTGTTGACGAAGAACAGGCAGCCGGTTATTATCGTATCCAGTGGGATTCGACAAACAACGCCGGTATGACAGTCTCAAGCGGTATGTATATCTACCGTTTGCAGGCAGGTGAGTTCATCGACGTCAAGCGTATGATATTTCTAAAATAAGGAAAAGTAATGAATATTTCATAAATTGCATTACTCTTGCACTGGCAGTAAACCCGGACGGGTATTCGTTCCGAGACCGGGTTTACTGCAGTTTTGGCTTATTTTGAATGACGGTATATAGTTACATACTAAAAGAAAGGAGTTATGAATATGCTAATCGATAAACGTTGGTTTATAATTTTACTTTGTTTCGGGTTTTTCTTTGGGTTAACCATGGCGACCGAGGCACAGGTGGATCTTACCTTGCCCCATATTGATGGGGATGTGGGTGATACAAAGGATATAGCGATAACCGTATCCGATGTTACCGATGAAGAAATTATATCGTATCAATTCAGAATATATTACGATCCCGATGTTGTCGACATTACGGGGATAAGTGATAATGGTACGTTGACAGGAGCAGCAGGAGGAATACTTGTTCCTAATCTTGCCCCCGATGATCATATTTCTGTAGCGTGGGCAGGAATTGCAACACCATTGCAAGGAGCGGGTGTGTTACTATATCTAACGGTGGAATTGATCGGTGCAGGTACATCGGATCTTACATGGGAAAATGTTTTGTTCCAAGAATTTGGAACCGGCGACGAAGTGGATATGAATCCCATTAATGGAAGCGTAACAGTGTTGGGACCCCCTGATGCCCCGCAGTTGCTATCCCCGGCAGACGGCGAAACGGATGTTTCTATAAATCCAACCCTTGATTGGGAAGCGGTAGCGACTGCCGAGACCTATGGTGTTCAACTAGCCACTGATCCTGGTTTTAATGATCTTGTTGTTGATGAGACAGGATTACAGGAGACTGAGTATACAGTAAACAGTCTTGATTATGAGGCGACGTACTACTGGCGTGCGAATGCCACGAACGAAGCTGGAGACAGCGACTGGTCTGAAGAGTGGAGTTTTACAACCGAGGCAGACCCAAGCACTGAAGCGGAAATACTTGCATTTGTATTAGACGAGAAAACAGATGATGCTGTTATCAACAGTGAAGAAGCTACCGTAGATATTGAAGTAGCATTCGGCACCGATCCCAGCGCGCTCACTCCCGATATCACTATTTCAGAAGGTGCAACGATAGATCCCCAGAGTGGGACCGAGCAGGACTTTTCCGATCCTGTCGTTTACAGGGTAACTGCACAGGATGGCGTTACAACGAAGGATTGGACGGTCACTGTTACCGTATCGGAGATGGCGCCTCCGGGACCTGTTACATTGATTGCGCCTCCGGATTCAGCAACCGGTGTTGAGCTTACACCGGAACTGATTTGGGGAGAATCCGCCGGGGCGGAAACCTACCGGTTGCATGTTGCAACGGATGAAGGATTTACAAACATTGTTATAAATAGATGGGGTCTCACGGATACAAAATACCAGGTGAGCGAACCCCTTCAGGAGAATACAACGTATTATTGGCGTGCTCGCGGATTTAATGCGGCAGGGAACGGTCCATGGAGTGAGGTGTTTAAATTCACCACACAATCAACGCAACCGTCGAAAGTTGAGTTAATTTCACCGGCTGATAGTTCGAGCAATGTAGGGCTCAGACCGGAGCTGCGGTGGGAAGAAGCATTCCTTGCCGATACCTACCGATTGCATGTTGCAACGGATGCAGGATTTAACAATATTATTATTACCGATTGGGGTATAACGGAAACAACTTATGTGATACCCGAAGAAAAAGCACTCGAAGGTAACCAAACGTATTATTGGCGGGTTCGCGGATTTAACGACGGCGGGAACGGGCCTTGGAGTGATGTATTTAAATTCACCACACGATCAACGCGACCGTCGAAAGTTAAGTTAATTTCACCGGCTGATAGTTCGAGCAATGTAGGGCTTAGACCGGAGCTGCGGTGGGAAGAAGCATTCCTTGCCAATACCTACCGGCTGCATGTTGCAACGGATGCAGGATTTAACAATATTATTATTACCGATTGGGGTATAACGGAAACAACCTATGTGATACCCGAAGAAGAAGCACTCGAAGGTAACCAAACGTATTATTGGCGGGTTTGCGGATTTAACGACGGCGGGAACGGGCCCTGGAGTGATGTATTTAAATTTACTACCAGACATACGCTTCCTGCTAAAGTTGAATTGATATCGCCGATAGATGGTGCAACCGATGTCAGTCTTACACCCGAATTAAGGTGGGAAGAAGCTGCCCTGGCTGAAACGTACCGGGTGCACGTTGCGACCGATAAAGCATTCGAAAATATAGTAATTACTGCTTGGGGTTTAACCGAAACTACGTATCATCAGGTAGAAGAAGCACTAAATCTCAATACCACTTATTACTGGCGAGCCCGCGGCTTTAACCAGGGCGGTAACGGGGTATGGAGCGATGTCTGGAGTTTCACAACTATCACCGAGACGTTCACGATTACTTTTGAAGTTGTTGACCCGGATGAAAACCCGATCGACGATGCGGTCGTGAAGCTGAACAGTATTGAAAATGAACCCGGCGATTATGTATTCGAAGATATCGCACCGGGTACATACGATTATACGGTCGAACGTGAGGGGTTTGAATCTGCTACCGGAAACGTCGAGGTTGTGGATCAGAATGTCACGGTAAGCGTTACGTTGTTATTGCAGACATTTACCGTTACCTTTAACGTCGTTGGCGAAGATGAAAACCCCATCGAAGATGCAGTGGTGACGCTGAACGATATGGAAAACGAGCCGGGAGATTATGTGTTTGAGAATATCGCACCCGGTACGTATAGTTATACGGCAGCGCGCGATGGGTATGCACCGGCAACCGGCGAGGTAGAAGTGGTGGATCAGGATGTGCTGGTAACGGTGACATTAATGGATGAGCCGATGTACGATGTCACCTTCTTTGCCGACATGAGCTACATAAATAATCCGTTTGATCCCGAAACAGACGATGTTTACATTACGGGCAGCATGGTCGGTTGGGCGCAGCCGGGAACCGATCCCGACTTGAAGATGACGCCGACCGATGCAAATCCGTTGATCTATACTATCACGCTGCAAATACCCGCCGGGGTACACGAATATAAATATTTCCGTGTTATCGACGGCGTCCCGAGCTGGGATCATGGCGAATGGCCCGGAGATCCAAATCGAACGATCGAGGTCGGAAATGATGAGGTTGTCTACAACGTCTGGAATGAGCTCGAAATAGAGACGATGGCGATTGCCGTTGCGCGCGATATATTACCCGTCGGGTCGGAGGTAATCATCGAAGGTGTTGTTACCCGTGCAATGGGCGCCTTTACCCGGATTCAGGATGAGACGGCAGGGTTTGTGGTGCGCTCGACCGGCGATAGGGAGTGGCGTCAGGATGTTGAACACGGCGAGCTTCGAGACGGCGATTTTGTCCGGGTAAGGGGTATTACCTCTGCATTTGCAAACTTAATGCAGATCAATAACGATGACCTTCTTGAGTATGAACGGGTTGTCCGCAATCAACCGCTCCCTGATCCGATAGAGTTGACGCTTGCCGAGCTTGCCGAGAACGGCCGTCAGTATCAAAGCATGCTGGTGTTTGTTAACGAGCTGGAAATCGATCCGAGCGGCGATGAGGTCTTCGGAGAAAATATATCGTATCCCCTGAAAGATCCGACTGTCGATTGGGGTGTGGTGGAATTCCGTCTGCCGTGGAGCAGCGATTCTGAAGTTCCGGAAATGC
>PWUP01000017.1 GCA_003562535.1 Gammaproteobacteria bacterium
GCGCACTGGCACGACCGGTAAAGCCTGAATCTTGCAAAAGAAAAATCCACACACCGATGGTTTCCGTGCCTGAAGTCCAAATCAATACCGATACGGTCAGCTCATTAAATGCGGAAATAAAGATCAGTACCCAACCGGCAATCATGCCGGGGCGCAGCAGGGGCAATGTGATGTCTTTGAGGGTGCGCAAGCGGCTGGCTCCGGCTGTCATGGCAGCTTCTTCCAGCGAACCATGAATTTGTTGTAAGGTCGCACGGGTCGATTGCAGGCCAAACGCCATATAACGCATCAGGTAGGCTACCAGTAAGATCCAGATCGTGCCATAGAGTGTTGGGCCTAGCGGCGGATTGCTCCACGCCAGAATCATGCTGACTCCAATAACCGAGCCTGGTAAGGCAAAAGGAATAATCCCTGCTACATCCAGCCAGCCCGCACCTCGCAGTTTAGCCTTGATGGTTAAATAAGAGATGAGTGCAGTGGCAATCACGAGAATAGTCGCAGCAGCAAAGGCTAGGATTAAGCTATTGATAATGCCACGTTGTGCGGCCGGAGTATTGAGTACCGCCCGATAATGATCCAGTGATAGATTCGCCCAAGTTAAATCAGCGCCCCAGAAACGCAAAAATGAGGTGAGCATTAAAGCAAAAAGAGGCATTAACACGATCACTATAATGAGTAGCGTCAAACCAATGATGGTCGGGGTACGCCAGCGGCCTAATTTAATGACATTGGGGATAACGGACTTACCTGCTACAACGGTATAACGGTCTCCGCTGCCCTCAGCACGGCGAAAGCCAAGCATAGCAATCAGCGCCATGCCGACCAGCAGCATTGACATGGTAGTCGCTAGCGGCATATTCGGAATGGTTAAAGCTTCATAAATCCGAGTGGTTAACATATAAAAATGCGCCCGCAACCCGAGTACTGCTGGAATACCAAAATTATCAATCGAGGATACAAAAGCCAGTAGAGCACCGCCTAAAATGGCCGGGCGCACTAACGGTAGGGTAATATCGCGCATCACCCGCCATGGACCAACGCCAGAGGTGCGAGCCGCTTCCTCTAGGCTGGAATCCATACGTTGCAGTGCGCCTGCGACAGTAATAAATACAAAGGGATAATTAGACACGGCTAGCACAAAAACAATGCCGCCCGGTGAGTAAATATTCCAAGGAACCGTGAAGGTATCAAACAGATACTTATAAACCTGTGAGATGAGACCAACCGGTCCGGCCAGTTGTACCCAGCCCATTGCTGAAAACAGCGGTGGAATGGCAAACGGTAAGACTAATAATACTCGCCACAGATTTTTTGCTGGAATATCGGTACGCTGAACTAAGAATGCGGCAAACACCCCGATCACTGTGGCTAACAGGGTGGCAATGACCGATACCCAAATTGAATTCCATAAGGCGATGTAATTACGGCGCTGCAAAAACACTTGTTCATAGTTGGCTAGAGAAAATTCGCCTTGAACGATAAAGCTGCGTATCGCCACTTGCAGCAGAGGGTACACCACTACGACAAATACAAACAGCGAGAGCACGATGAACAATACATAGCGGTGATCAGTCCAACGAGCGAAGGGGGTCGATAGTGGCAAAGTACGGCTGGACATGGTGGATCCTAGTAAACCCCTCGTCTTAGCCGACGAGGGGCTGAGTGAGTCGCAACAGCGGTATTAATATAAATCAGCAAACCGTTCCCGCAATTCTGAACCGTGCTCGGCTAGCCAGTCAATATCCATAGGCAGTGCGACGATCTCACCGCTGGGTAGTCCAGCCGGGGGATCAATATCGCTACGCACGGGCATAAAATGCCGGTCAACTAGGATCTGCTGGCCTTCTGGGGAGAGCACAAAATCAACAAACAGCCGAGCGGCTTCGACATTCGGTGCATTTTTACCAATCGCTAACGGGCTAGGTAGAGCGAGTACGCCATCACTGGGGAAGGCAAATGCGACAGGAGCACCCCGAGCGGCCTCGGCGGCCATAATATAGTCGATACCTTTAATGACAGCGAACTCACCACTGGTGACACCACGAGTGACATCGCCTGTGCCACGCACAACTTGTACTCGGGCTTCACGAGCTTGTTCAAACCACTCCCAGCCGATGTCTTCATTCTGGACAAACGCGCCCATAATATTGAAATTAGTACCACTGTGCAGTGGGCTGGCCATAGCAGCCCGTGGCCCCCATTCGAGGAATTCAGCCCAAGTTTGTGGCACCTGATCAGCCGTGACCTGATTCGTGTTATAGCCAATGCCCATATGATGCACTCGCCCAGCAAAGAACATATTGTCTTCATCTTTAAGACCAGGCATCAGAGCGTCTGCGTGAGGGCTGTCATAACGCTGTAGCCAACCGGCTTGTTTCAGGTTAAGAAATAATGCTGGATTAGCGGCCCAAATCACATCCGCTCGCAGATTGCCCGCTTCGATCTCAGCAAAAATGCGCTGCTCAAGTTCAACACTACCGGAGTAGAGCAGGTCAACGCGAATACCCGGATGACGAGCATGAAACTCTTCAATAATGGGTTCGACCACGTCGAGCACCATAGAAGAATAAAAATTAATGCTCCCAGATTGGGCAAAAACGGGTGCAGAAGCCACAGATGCGGCCAGCACAACGGTGCCGCAGACAAGCGACTTGACGTTCATTAAGGGAATCCTCTGGAGTGAATGATTCGGATAATTTTAGCGTTAGAGCGGTCGCAGTTCAATTTACAATTGCATGATATTATTATACCTGTATGACATTAATAGTTCCGCTATTTTCCGAGTCAGCGTCTGCTTGTGGTGCGAATTGATCAAAATCGCTTCTATACGCCTTGCGGCGGCGGTTCACCGATGCGGTACACCGCAATAATGCGGTTGCTCACCGTATCGCGCTTGACATTAAACCACAGCCGACAGCCGTGGCTGTGACACCACTGCTCATGCTGGAGACCTTTGGGATTGCTGCGGTTGAACAGATAATCCGCCCATTGTTCATCGGACAGAGTATCGGGGTCAGCAGGCCGAGCACGCGCCTCACCGCCATAACTGAATTCGCTTTCAGCGCGCAACCCGCACCAAGGGCAGTCAATGTGTAACATAGCGTTAATATCCCCTGATCTTGATTAAGTCAATCAATCGAAAGGTATTGAAACCTGATTAATGCGCCACGCCAGCCGCCCCATGCTCATCAATTAACCGGCCGGTGGTAAAGCGTTCCAAATTAAAGGGCGCGTTCAAAGGATGCGGTTCGTCCTTAGCAATCGTGTGGGCGAACGTCCACCCCGAACCCAAGGTGGCCTTGAATCCCCCCGTACCCCAACCACAATTAAAATACAGCCCCTTAATCGGCGTCTTACTGATAATCGGGCAGGCGTCGGGGCAAATATCTACTGTACCCGCCCATTGGCGTAACATGCGCACACGGCTGAATACCGGAAATAATTCAACGATAGCGGCAACATTGCCCTCGATAACGTGAACACTGCCGCGCTGACTGTAGCCGGTATAGGCATCAATCCCGGCACCAATCACCAATTCGCCTTTATCGGACTGACTGATATAACCATGCACGGCATTGGACATCACCACCGTATGCAACACCGGTTTCAGCGGCTCTGAAACCAAGGCTTGGAGCGGATGGCTTTCAATCGGCAAGCGCAAACCGGCCTGATCGGCCAACACGCTGGCATGACCGGCTACTACTACGGCAACTTTCTTGGATTTAATATAGCCCTGCGTGGTATCAACCCCGAGCACTTGGCCATTCTCGCGGCGGATACCGGTCACCTCGCAGTGTTGGATGATGTCCACCCCACGGGCATCAGCCGCCCGTGCCAATCCCCAAGCGACCGCATCATGACGCGCTACTCCACCACGTGGCTGCCACGACGCGCCTAATACCGGATAGCGGGCATTATCCGTATTCAGAATCGGTACAAACTGTTTAATCCACGGCGTATCGACCACTTCGGCATCGATGCC
>PWUP01000151.1 GCA_003562535.1 Gammaproteobacteria bacterium
GTGTGTGTGTGGTTGGCTCATCAGTAGGCGGTTACCAGCCGCCTAGACCGTTTCCGGTTTCGCCTTTTTTCCTGATCGGTCCCGTTTGATGCGTTCGCCTTACGGGGTCAGGTTCGTCCTTGTTTCAGCGTCCTGCTGTCCTGTTTCCATGGTTCCCATTATACCCTCAAACGTTTTCGAGTCAACAGCAGGATAGGGGAATAATTATTAACTTTTGTTAATGTTCTGCAATGTTCTGCAATGTCCTTGATAAACCTAGACTTGGCGCCGATTTGGTGGCATACTGTAAACACTTAAAACACTTAATGTTATGTGAGCGCCTCAGATGCAAAAGGTTGATTTAAATAAGATTTATCAGCACCGCAAAGATATCAGCGGTCCCAAGGTTTTGGTGCAGTTGCCAGTCGATGCGCATACTTTGGCTAAAACCCGCGCAGCAAGCCAAAAAACGACACTAGTACAGTGGCTTACCGATGCGGTGCGGCATTATGCGCAGTCGGCCAAGGGGTCGGCATTATGATCGGGCTCAGTCGCAGCGAGTTAATTAAGCAGCATCCTAAGCTTCAAAAGTTTTGGGACGAGTGGCATCAGTTACTGGGTGCGCAGCAAGCCATTGCCGCCGAGATTTCTGCTTACACGGATGAGGTGCGTACGCTCACTTGGCAACTGCCCGCCGCTGGCCAGACTGTGACGGTGCGAGATGAGCACAACAATATCGTGACGCAAGACGCCACAAAAGTGTCGGCGGCCGCTAAGCGGTTAGATGAGATTCGACGCGAAAAATCGGCGCTCGCTGCTCGCAAGAATGCGCTGACTGAACGCGCCAAAGTGTATGGCCAATTGCTGGATCGCTGTGTTAATCATCTCCAGCAGCAGCGACAACAATAAAGTGAGTACCGCTATGCCCAGTACTAAAAACCCCGCTGTGCAACTGCATGACGAGCTAGACGCTCTCCGCTTGCAGGTGCGCAACCTTAAAGCCAAAATTGCAGCGGTGCGTAACGCGCCTGCATCGCCAGATGAGCAGCACGCCGCTCTAGCAGGTTGGATTGATAGCCAGGCTAAATCATTTGCCGCCGATATGGCGGGTCAATTTGATGGACTTGGCACTCAATCGCTCAATGATTTCTCGCTATTGCCGCCGGTCTGGGCTGATACCTTACTGCCGTCTCGGCTGTCGGGTTTGCTGTGTTTCCTGCTTAGAGACCAGCTCCATGACAAGCTTGCTAACCTATTGCCTCATGGTGGCACATCGCTCGATAAACGCTTATCGGCTATTGCTACGCTTGAAACAGAGCTGTTTAGCGTAGAGGTTCAGGAAGAGGAATTAATCACCCAAGCCGAGTCATTCGGTATTAATTTGTTACGCCGGGCGGATGCTGATCCGGCGGCTATTTTGTCTGTGGAGATATTAGCTAGTGAACACTGATACCGCGATTACTGATGAGCAACTCGAACGGCTCCGTGCTAAAGCCGAGAGAATCAAACAGCGTAGCAAAGATGCATTGTGCTTTAGCAACAGTGCCGAGTACGCTGACAAAATCTACCGCTTGCGCAACCGTGCCGAACCGGTGCGCTGGGGCGATGGGATTAAGTCTATAGTTTGTCGGGAAAAGTAGGCAAAACAAGGGTAACTGCTTGAGTGCCTTGTAAAATATAACCGAGTAGCGCGCGGGGTTCGCTTGGAGTCGATTAGAGCGAACGCGCCGCGCTTAAGCAATGATTTTACTGCAACTTTAGCGTTGTGGTAGGGTCAGTACATATGGATTCTTCAGGTGTGTGAGTTTAATGCCCGGCCTCGGTCGGGCATTTTTTTGCCTGCAGGTCTTCATGCAAGGCATGGTATAGGGTCGCCTTATCCTCTGCCGAGAGATGGGGGAGTTCCTTTATGACGCGATCTATTAATGTGGATTTTTTACGATAGCCCATGGCAACGCTGGCTGCGTTTACGGTTATTTGCCCGGCTAACACCTTGTCTAGCAACGCGCCCGCGTTGGGGTTGGTTTGTGCGTCGCGTTTTAGTCGGGCGATAAAGTAGTCTGATCTGCCGCCCTTGGTGGCTCGCTTTGTTTTTTGCGCTTCTCCATTTTTGCGGTTGCCTCCATGCTGCCCGGCGGGTTCGATTCCGTGCATCAATCCTGCGGCTAGCTTGGCTCTCTCAGCTTTAACCGTTTCCCAAAAATCTGGGATCAGTTCTTCCAGATACCGCATAGCCTGTGCTGACTCATTCGGGTCTTTGTGACAGCGCACAATCCCCTCAGCCATCATCAGCGATTGCAATCCCAATCCTTCGCGCTCGGGCAGTAACAAGTAATCCTTGAAGCTGCTCAGCTCAACAATCCGGCCATCAGGTTCCAGTTCCCGGCGTTGCCAAAGCGGGCCTTTGTAATCACGGGTGCCTTCATTGATGCCGACGATATGGGTTGCCAGCATAGAGCTTGCCGTGCCGCTGGAGCGTATGGCTTGGCACGTCAGCACATATAGGTAGCCTGCCACTTGTTCGCGGGTCTTATTCATCAATCAATACCTTTATCTAGTTTGCAATGCAATATTGATAATACCTTTATCTAGTTTGCAATGCAACTTTGATAAGCGAATAATGCTACCGCTTCAGCATCTCTAAAATCTCCGCTTTATCCGCTGGCCGCATATAGGCTAGGTCGGCCTGATCGAATGATTGCCCGTTAACCTTCAACTGTGGTCGGGGTGGGCGATTGGTGGGGCGCTTTGCTTTGGCGGGTCTATAGCGGTCACTAGTGTAGTCGTCGTCGTCGTCGTCGGTGTCGTCGTCGTCAATCATGCCATCGGTGCCCAGGGCTTTTGTTATATTGTAACAAGTCTGTGGATAACTTCGGCCTGTGGATAACTTTTGCCTTGCCACTGCCGATCACTACCGGTTTCGTTTCCCGCCATGCGGCAAGTAGCCATGCGGCTGCTGCGGTTGGCTGTTTTTTAACCAAAGGCAGGAAACCGGGCGAGGGTCGTACGAGGCTCTTTTTTGCGCCTGCGCCTACCCGCGAGGTGGTAGGATATGCCTGGGTCCCCTCGTTGATTTACCTAGAGTTTTTGCAGCGTGCAGCGGATCACGGCAAGGTTGCGGCATTGGTCGCGGATGGTTTCGTGACCCACATGGGTCACAGACAAAGTTTGCTGTCGCGTGCGCGTGAAGCTTGAAAGTGCGGGGTTGACCCCGCAGTATTCCGCAGCTTGCTGTCGCGTGCGCGGGAAGCTGATTCCAAACCTACAAGTTGACTTGTAAGTTTTGGCTTGCTGTCGCGTGCGAGTGAGCCAGTAAACGCTGCCTTCATTTCGCTGCTGGCTGATCAGTGAGTGCAGATTGTTTCACGTGAAACATTGCCGCGCCGTGCCGAGCCGAGTGCAGATTGTTTCACGTGAAACATTGCAGCGGTGTGGGTGCAGTTCAGTGAGTGCAGATTGTTTCACGTGAAACATTGCGGCCGCTGCTCCATTTGTCGCGGATGGTTTCACGTGAAACATTGCCGCCCGCTCGGGTGGTGCGTGCCGAGACAATGGACTGCACCGCAACACTCCATTGTTCGCGCTCGGTGCCGTCCGGTGCAGTCCACTGACTGAGCTGTAGCGTGCCGTGAATGTTGAGTAGTTCGCCTTTGTCGTGGCGTAGCAGGGTCTCGGCTTGCCGTCCGAACGCTGTAAGGGATAACCAGACCGTCGCAAGGTCATCGGTCTTAATGATCGGAATACTGGCCGCTGCATTGGCTACAGTCATAGCCTTGTCCGCGCCAATGTCGATTGGCCGGGGTTGGGTACTGAGCCGAATCTGTGCGCTTATGTCAATCATGCCACTGCCTCCATGCTGCCGGTGCTGCCGGGTGTGGTGTTAGTCATAACTAACTCTCTGTATCTATATATAGTGGAGTTAGGACTATTTTGCTGACGGCTAGCCATGGTGGAAAACATAAAATCTAACCCGTAACTCCTAGCCCGGCCTGATTTTTTTA
>PWUP01000285.1 GCA_003562535.1 Gammaproteobacteria bacterium
CGCATCTGTGGTTTCTGATTTTGAATATGAAAGAAGGCCCATTTGCCGATCAGCGGGTTCGTCAAGCCATTAACTACGCCATTGATAAACAGTCCTTGGTGGATAACGTGCTCTCAGGCACGGCGACGGTCGCCGATAGCCCGATTCCCGCCGCTTTTGCTTGGGCGTATAACGATGAGCTGCAACCCTATCCTTATGACCCTGACAAAGCACGGCAACTGATCGCCGAGGCCGGTTTCGAGGGCGCCGATATTACTTTCTATGTTACTGAGGGCGGTTCGGGGATGTTAGACCCGATTCCTATGGGGACGGCCATTCAAGCTGACCTAAGTGCAGTGGGCTTGAATGTTAAGATCGAAACCTATGAATGGAACACCTTTTTAGGGCGAGTGAATCCAGGATTGGAAGGCAAAGCGGATATGGCGCAAATGGCCTGGATGACTAACGATCCGGATACACTGCCATTTCTTGCGTTACGCACCGAAGCCTGGCCCGAAGCCGGTGGATTTAACTCCGGTTATTACAGCAACCCAGAAGTCGATGAGTTGTTAGAGCAAGCACGCCGCAGCACTGATCAAGACGAACGCGCTGCGCTGTATCGGCAGATGCAGGCCATCGTCTATGAAGATGCTCCGTGGGCGTTTATTGCCAACTGGAAGCAAAATGCAGTGACCACCAACCGAGTACAAGGCTTTAAGCTGCAACCCTCATTTTTATTGGTGTTAAAAGATACTTATAAAGAGTGATCCCTGCAGGTTGGGTTGACGCTCGTCAACCCAACATTAAACTGAACGGCGATAAAACCCTCAGCAGAGAACTAGGTATTGCCTTATACTGTCCCACTCGACATTCCATTTAGACAACCTTCGAGGAGACCAAACTGATGTCCACATCAGCGAATCAAGCGACTGTAGCGGCTTTATCAACCTTGCTCGCCAGTAGTTATACGTTATATCTGAAAACGCATAACTACCACTGGAATGTGACCGGGCCGATGTTCACAACTTTGCACACTTTGTTCGAAGTGCAATACACCGATTTGGCGACGGCGGTTGATGAAATTGCCGAGCGGGTTCGTACCTTGGGTGCTTACGCACCAGGCAGCTATTCAGCCTTTACTGAGCTGAGCACTGTATCCGAAGAAACCGGTCATCCTGATGCCAAAACCATGATCAAAGTATTGACCGAAGATCAGGCCAAGATTGTGGCCGCAGCCCACGAAGTGATTAAAGCGGCTGAGACCACCAACGATCAAGCCAGCATCGATTTGGCCACTCGGCGTATGGATGTGCATGAGAAAAATGCTTGGATGTTGCGCAGCCATTTAGAATGATCCACTAACATATCATGATGCATCCCGTTGTCCGTCGTTATTCTCTACCTGTGACTATCGGTTCCGTTACCGTCGGGGGCCAAGCCCCGATAGTCGTTCAGTCCATGACCAACACCGATACGGCGGATGTTGCCGCCACAGTCGCTCAAGTGGCGGCGTTAGCCCGTGCCGGCTCAGAATTAGTGCGGGTCACCGTCAATACCGAAGAAGCAGCGCAGGCTGTGCCGTTGATCCGTGATCGCTTGGCTCAACAGGGTTTGAATGTACCCCTGGTTGGGGATTTTCACTTTAATGGCCATCGCCTATTGGCCAAATACCCGCAATGTGCCGAAGCCTTAGCAAAATTACGCATCAACCCCGGTAATGTGGGTCGGGGCAGCCGCAAAGACGATCAATTTGCAGTGATTATTGAGCAGGCATGCCGTTACGACAAACCGGTACGCATTGGGGTCAATTGGGGCAGTCTCGATCAAGCCCTATTAGTGCGGCTAATGGATGAAAACGCCCGTGCGGCTCAGCCGCGTGAGGCCGGTGAAGTGGTGCGTCAGGCGTTGATTATTTCGGCGCTGGACAGCGCGCAACGCGCCGAACAACTCGGGTTGTCTCATGATCGGATTATCTTATCGGTGAAGGTCAGCGAGGTGCAGGATTTGATCGCGGTGTATCGCGATTTGGCCGGGCGTTGTGATTACCCGCTGCACCTCGGGCTGACGGAAGCCGGTATGGGCAGCAAGGGGATTGTGGCCTCAACCGCCGCGCTGGCGGTACTGCTGCAAGAGGGGATTGGCGATACCATCCGGATTTCCTTGACGCCCGAGCCAGGGGGGGATCGCTGTAAAGAAGTCCAGGTTGCCCAGGAAATTCTGCAATGTATGGGCTTGCGCTCGTTTACTCCGGCGGTGGTGTCATGCCCTGGCTGTGGACGTACCACCAGTGATTATTTTCAGCGTTTAGCCCAAGATATCCAACGCTATCTGCGCGAGCAAATGCCGGTTTGGCGAGATCGTTATCCCGGTGTTGAGGAGCTGACTGTGGCCGTGATGGGCTGCGTGGTCAATGGTCCGGGTGAAAGCAAGCGGGCCAATATTGGCATCAGCCTGCCGGGCACGGGTGAGCGTCCAGTGGCTCCCGTGTATATTGACGGTGAGAAAAACGTAACCCTGAAAGGGGAAAATATTGCTGCGGAGTTCCAGCAATTAGTCGAGCACTATGTGCAGCGTAAGTACGGTACTGTTGACCTTGAACCACCGCAACGCCAAGCCTCGTGAGGATTATGCCGGATAAATCCCCCCCAGAATACGCGGTCCGTCAGCACCCGTCACTGAACTCAGAGGGATGGTGGTGCCGTTCAGTGCTTGCTGCGCCAGCCAGGCAAAACCCATCGCTTCCATATAATCGGGATCGATGCCCTGACGGGCTGTCGAGGCGACGGTGAGCGTCGGCAACTGGCTTTGCAACGCGGCCATCAATACCGGATTATGTACGCCACCGCCACAGACCAATAACTCTTGGCTGGCTGCGGCATACGCTTGCAGCGCTTGGGCAATACTGGTGACGGTGAGCATGACCAAGGTGGCTTGTACATCCTGTGCGGCCATGCTGGGTTGGAGATGACGAGTCAGCCACGCTGGATTAAAATAATCTCGTCCCGTGCTTTTAGGCGCTGGGCGGGTAAAATAGTCATCACTCAGCAGGGCATGGAGTAACTCCGGAATGCAGCGCCCGCCGCTGGCCCAAATGCCATAACGGTCCATAGGGGTTTCCAGATGTTGCTCTGCCCAAGCATCCAGTAAGCCATTGCCTGGGCCGGTATCGAAACCGAGCACCGCCTGCCCCGGTATTAAACGGCTGAGATTGGCAATCCCACCGATATTGACCACCGCTCGCGGTACTGTGGCATCACTCAAAAACGCAGCGTGAAAGACCGGTGCCAGCGGAGCGCCCTGGCCCCCTGCGGCGATGTCACGGCGGCGAAAATCGGCCACTACGGTGATTCCTGTTAACTCAGCCAGCAGGCTGGGGTTAGTGATTTGCACCGTATAAGGCTCTTCAGCTTGTGGCGCATGGCGCAGGGTTTGGCCGTGGCAACCAATAGCCCGGATCATGGGGGCTGTTAGACCGCTGGTTTGCAGCAAAACAGCCACAGCCTGAGCCGAGTGTCGAGCCAGTTGATTATCCAGAAGCGCCATGCGGTGCAGTTCGTCAGCACCTGGCTGGTTAAAGGCCAGCAGTTGCGCCCGCAGAGTCTCAGGCAAAGCGTGACGGTGTTGCGCCACCCGCCGAGGTGGTGTGGTGGCCATATCGACCAGTACTGCATCGAGGCCATCGACACTGGTGCCTGACATCAGGCCGATCATATACTCGGTCATTAATTAGCCTAATTACCACTACGGCGAGCAATCTGGGTGTGTCGTTGTTGCTCGATTTGTGCCAATAACGGTTGAGCATGGGCCTTAAACTCGGCCAATCGGGTTCCAGACAGTGGGGGATAACCGGGCAGCTCAACCGTTGCGGGATCACGCGGACGGCCATTGACATGGACTTCATAGTGCAGATGGGGGCCAGTGGCCATACCACTTTGGCCGACTCGACCGATCAATTGTCCACGTTCAACCCGTTGCCCTTGGCGAAGACCGGTCGCATAGC
>PWUP01000356.1 GCA_003562535.1 Gammaproteobacteria bacterium
GGTGGTGCTGGCCGAAGCCGAAGTGCCCAAAGCTCTGGCCGAGGCGCTGCGTTCCGGTCATTTAGGCGTGATGGACTACTACAATATGCAGAATGTATTGGCCGATACCCGTATGCGCGGTCATATTGCTGGGGAAACCTCCGAGCGCAGCCGATCGACCGATCAAAGCGGGGAATAATTCATGTCCCTGTCCGATTTACTCCCCGATCTTGCCGAGTCGCTGAAGCCACCGGAAGAGAAACCGCGTACTCACGGCTGTTACTATGTTGTTGAAGGCCAGCCGCCGGAACGCTGTGTGTTGGAGTACGGTCGCCCCCAAGACTGCGTGTTCGCCACGCAGTTGGTGGCTCAGGGCAAAGATCAAACCACCTGCCAATACTGGCGGCCATTGCAACAGCAGCCGGCTCGGTCTCAGTTCAGTCGCTCTGAGTCTGAGTCGCGCAAATCGCAACCGCCTGTTGTCAAGGAACCCCCTAAGCCTGAGACTGTTGAGCAGGCGAGCGGCGCGGATGCTGTGCAGGCTATTATTGCCCGCATCCAAGAGCGTGATGCCTTGATCCAGGCGGTGATCACCCGAGAAATTCTCGATAAACCCTTGGCTTTGCGGCGGCGTGGATTCAGAGGCTAAATGAATGTTCAGCAAGCACAACCTACTGGGGCTGATCATCAGCCTAGTGGTGGCGTACTCAGCCGTGGCGACTGAACGCATAGAATCGGTCACGGTTTTTCCTGATCGGGCTACCGTGACCCGCCACATTGAACAGCCGGTGACCGCCGGTGACGGCGAGCTGGTGCAAGCGGATTTGCCCGTCGGGCTGATGCGTGACAGCGTGCGGATTACGGCGCAAGGGCCTGACGGTTTTCGGCTCGGCGGTTATGCCTTGGCGACGCGGCGCGGCAGTGAGCAGGTTGATCCTAGAGCGCGACAACTCAGCGAACGCATCGAATCCTTGCAAGATGAACGGCGCTTAATTGACGCTGCTGTGCAAAGTCGGGATTTACAATTGGCTTTATTGCGTTCTTTCACCTCCGTCGGCACCGGAGAATCCGGCCCGGACCCCCAAGCATTGCGTGCCACCCTGCAATTGGTTGGCGAGGGTTCTGCCGAGGTACTGGAACAGAAACACGCTTTGGGTTTAGAACAGCGGCGCTTGGATCGGGAAATTGAGCGTTTGCAGCGGGAATTAGCCGACCTGGGTCAACAGCAGCGTGATACCACCGAGCTGCGGGTGCGCTATACCAGCCCGCAGGCGGGTGAGGTCCAACTGGCGATTGAATACACGGTCTCTGCAGCGTCATGGCGGCCAGTCTATGAATGGTGGTTGGACACGGCTAACGGGCGTCTGGACATCGTGCAGTTTGCCGAGGTGCGGCAAAACACGGGTGAAGACTGGGCGCAGGCTGAATTGGCGTTGTCGTTGGCTCAGCCGGCTACCGGCGGGCGTTTGCCCGAGTTACGGCCGTGGTGGGTGGATATCGCTCCCCCTCAACCGCCAGCGCGTCAATTACGATCGGATAGAGCCGCTTCAGCACCAATGATGGCCGAAGCCCTCATGGACGCGCCGATGGGTGCTGCGCCGGGTTGGGAGGCGGCTGAGCTGTCGGGTACGCCTTATAGCCAGCAGTATCGCGTCGCCGGTCGCCAGTCTATTGCCAGTGACAACCAGCCACGGCGGTTTCATCTTGCGGATTACACTTTAGATGCCGAGCTGTCTGCTCGCACCGTGCCACGGCGACAAGCGACCGCGTGGTTGTATGCCCAGGCGGAATTTGAGGGTGCGGCTCCATTGCCCCCGGGTTCGGTGACTTTATACCAAGACCGCACGCTGATCGGTCAGATTGCTTTTGGCGGCGCGGTCAGCGGTGCAACACTGGCCAGCAGTTTTGGCACCGATGAGCGCATTGAGATCGATTATCAACTGACCGCTGATGAACGCGCTTCAGAGGGCATGATTCGCCGTTCGACCCGCCTGACCCGTGAGTTCACAATCAGCGCAGTGAATCGCCATGAGCGACCCATCGCCTTAACGGTATTGGATCAAATGCCGGTGTCGCGTGACGAGCGCTTAAACGTCGAACTTACCAGTGCGACCACCACTCCAGATCAGCGCGATGTGGATGATAAACCGGGTATTTTAGCGTGGGAACGTGAGTTAGCCCCGGGTGAGGAAGCCCGTCTGACCATTGGTTATCGTTTGGTGCATCCGGATGATTTGAGTATTACTGGCTGGTAACAGCGTTAAAATTTCCTAATCTTAAGGGCAGGCCGTGCCTGCCCTGTGGGGCCAAAACGCCCCCTTGCAGGGATTCACAGAGCACCGCTATACTGACTGAGTTATAAAAACTTCCTGTGTACACTGATTGACCTCACAGCGCTTATAAGGATCAATCAGTGAGTTGACGCGCCCGATTTTTGACTATCTTTATAGAGTTATCAATGTGACCAATCCCCCTCCACCCAATGCGGAATTCCAGCGAATTAACCGCTTACCGCCGTATGTGTTTAACCGTGTCAATGAACTCAAAGCCGAGGCTCGCGCTCGCGGTGAGGATATTGTTGACTTTGGCATGGGTAATCCCGATCAACCCACACCACAGCATATTGTCGATAAGATGATTGCCGCGGCGCAACGTCCCGACACCCACCGTTATTCCCAATCCAAAGGAATTTGGCGCTTGCGTCAGGCGATATGTACTTGGTATCGCAGCCGCTATGCGGTGGAATTAGATCGGGACACCGAGGCGATTGTCACCATTGGTTCTAAGGAGGGCTTAGCGCATCTGACGTTGGCGACCTTAGGACCGGGCGATACGGTGCTGGTGCCCAACCCCGCATACCCCATTCACCCCTATGGCACCGTGATTGCCGGTGCCGACATTCACCATGTGCCGTTGTTACCCGGTGTCGATTTCTTTGCTGAACTGGAAAAAGCCATCCGTGAAACCTGGCCGACGCCTAAAATGCTGATTCTCAATTTTCCGGCCAATCCCACTGGGCAGTGTGTGGATCTGGCGTTCTTCGAGCAAGTAGTCGCCATTGCCCGCGAGCATGGGATTTGGGTGATCCATGACTTGGCTTATGCCGACATTGTCTTCGACGGCTACCAAGCGCCGTCCATTTTGCAAGTTCCTGGGGCTAAACAGATCGCCGTGGAATGTTTCTCGCTATCCAAAAGCTATAATATGCCTGGCTGGCGAGTGGGCTTTGTCTGTGGTAATCCGACCTTGATCCATGCTTTAGCGCGGATGAAATCGTATTTAGATTATGGGGTTTTCACCCCGATTCAAGTGGCGGCTATTGCGGCTTTAGAAGGGCCACAGGATTGCGTCCGTGAGATTTGTGACACTTATCGCCGGCGGCGTGATGTGTTGTGTGATGGCTTAAATGCCTTGGGCTGGGCGGTGGAAAAACCGAAGGCGACGATGTTTGTGTGGGCGCCGATTCCTCCGGCTTATCGGGAGTTAGGCTCCTTGGAATTTGCCAAATTATTATTGCGCGAAGCTAAAGTTGCCGTGTCTCCCGGCATTGGGTTTGGAACCTATGGCGATGACCATGTGCGCTTTGGGCTGATTGAGAATGAACACCGCACGCGGCAAGCGTTGCGCGGTATCCGCAGCCTGTTACGGCACTCCCATCCCGTTGAATCCACCTCTGCTACCCAGGAGGCACACGCATGAAACCGGTTAAGGTCGGTCTATTAGGTTTAGGTACTGTGGGTGGTGGCACTCATCAGGTATTGATGCGTAATGCCGAGGAAATTAACCGGCGTGCCGGACGCCGCATCGAGGTGATGAGTGCAGCCGTGCGCCGTCCCGAACGCCATGCGGATGTGGTGCTGCCGTTGGCTACAGATCCTTTTGAGCTGGTACGCGACCCCGATATTGATGTTGTTGTGGAATTGATTGGCGGTATCGAACCGGCACGGCAATTGATTTTGGAAGCCATTGCCCAAGGTAAGCACGTCGTTACGGCGA
>PWUP01000369.1 GCA_003562535.1 Gammaproteobacteria bacterium
AGCCCGTGTAGGTACGATTAGCGCAGCGTAATCGTACACATCGAAGCCCCGTTACTCCGAATACGCTGCGCTATTCGGAGCTACACGGACTAGCATCAGGGTTAAATTCGGTCTCCCCCCTCGCAACGTTTAATGTTGCACCCTGCGGAGATCGACAGGGAGGCCCCGTCCGGCAGCATTGGGCGGTTTCACGATTTTTTAAACCACCGATGCACACGGATAGACACGGATAGACACGGATATCAGCTTAATTTAATTCCTGCTACACAGTATCCACAGGAGTCCGGTAATCAAGGCGAACGGCTATAGGTGATAAGCTGCATCGCGTAAGTATTTGGGTGAATGCCCTCTCGGCATTACAATGCCCATTTGGCAATCCACACATTTTGATAACAACCATGAAGCATACTGTCAGTGTCCATCGCTTGGCCGAGTTAACCGCCGCTGAACGGGCGGTATTGCTGCACCGCACCGAATCCGATCTATCGCGTTACCTTGAGGCGGTGCAACCGATTATTCATGCTGTGCGCGAGCAGGGCGATGCCGCCTTAGTGCGGTTTGCGCGTGAATTTGACCATGCCGAGATCCAAGCCGATCATCTCCGTGCCACCGAAACCGATTTTGAACAGGCTTTTGCCGCGATTACGCCGGAAGTGCATCAGGCCATTGAGTATGCGGTAGACAATATCCGCCGTTACCATGAAGCCCAGCAACCCGAGGAGATGTGGCTGAAAACCATCCGCCCTGGAGTGCTGGTGGGTGAAAAATGGCTGCCGATTCCCTCAGTGGCCTTATATGTGCCGCGTGGCAAGGGGGCTTTCCCCAGTATGGTGATGATGAGTGCGGTGCCTGCGGTGGTTGCGGGCGTGCCGCGCATTATTATCGTGACGCCACCAGGGCCGGAGGGCGGATTTGATGCTGCCACTTTGGTCGCCGCACGAGTGGCTGGCGTGAACGAGGTCTATAAATGCGGCGGGGCGCAAGCTGTAGCCGCTGTAGCCTATGGGACGGAAACTGTGCCACGGGTGGCTAAAATTGTCGGTCCGGGTAGCCCTTATGTAGTGGCTGCCAAGCGTTTATTGGCCGACCGCATTGATCCTGGCACACCAGCCGGTCCCAGTGAATCGATTATCCTGACCGATGCCAGTGTGGACGGGCGCTTAGCGGCGCTGGATTTAGTCATTGAATCAGAACATGGTCCCGATTCTTCGGCGTTTTTAGTCACCACCAGCGAAACCGTGGCGGCGGCAGCACAAACGGCGATTCCTGAATACTGGGCGCAGATGGGCGAACCGTGGGTGGAGTTTTCATCCACCGTACTGGGGGGGCAGCAGGGCGGCATTGTGCTGGCGCGCGATATGCCAGAAGCTCTGGATTTCGTCAACGACTATGCGCCCGAACATTTGCAACTGCTCACTGCTGAGCCGTTAGCCACCTTAGGCCAGATTCGCCATGCGGGTGAAATTCTGCTCGGCCCGCACACCCCTTCGGTATTGGCGAATTATTTATTAGGGCCGAATGCGATTTTACCGACGGGTGGGGCGGCCATGACCGCTTCGGCGCTGTCGGTGTTCGATTTTACCAAGCGATCTTCCATCGGTTATGTCACCGCTGAGGGTTATGCCGAACCGGCGCGGCATACACGAGTATTGGCTACCTATGAAGGCTTTGACGGTCATGCCTTAGCGGTGTCAGCGGTGCGTGAGCGCCTATTGAACAGCGTGGAGTCGCAGCGTGATTGACTTAATCCTGACCGGTGGCTGGTTGATGCTGCCGATTTTGGCCTGTTCGGTGGTGTCATTGGCAATCATTATCGAACGCGCTTGGGCGTTGCGTACTCGGCGGGTGATACCGCCCCGGTTGGTCAGAAGTCTACGAGTCGTTTCGGATGGTAGTTCCCAGCACAGCATCGAGGGGTTGCTGCGTCTTTGTCATGGTTCACCCTTAGGGCGGATGTTGCAAGCGGGTATTAATAACTACGCCTTGGGTCGTGAAGTGGTCAAAGAAAGTCTCCAAGACAGCGGGCGGCAAGTGGTGCATGATTTGGAGCGTTATCTGAATGCCTTGGGCACCATTGCCGCCATCACGCCATTGCTGGGCTTACTAGGCACCGTGATCGGCATGATTGATGTGTTTAATGTGATTGCCTTGCGCGGCAGTGGTGAGACCGAATTATTGGCCGATGGCATTTCTAAGGCGCTGGTGACTACCGCCAGCGGTCTGACGGTTGCCATCCCCAGTCTGTTATTTTACCGTTATTTTCAGGGCAGGGTGGATGAGTTAGTGTTACAAATGGAAGATCAAGCCCTGCGCTTAGTGGACATGATCGGCAAGGCCAATTTGCGGAGCGAGCCGTGAATCTGCGTCCCCGGCGGCGTGAGCCACTGGAGCTCGGGTTAACGCCGCTGATCGATGTGGTGTTTTTGCTATTGATTTTTTTTATGGTCACCACGACCTTTCGCCAAGAATCTGAATTTGACATTACCTTACCTGAAGCCAGCCAAACACCCACCGAGCAGTCCGATCAATTGACGGTACATGTCGATGCTGGCGGACGTTACCGCGTCAACGAACAGCCGCTACCGGGGACTTCCGTAGCGGCCTTGCGCGCTTATTTGGAAGCGGCTATGGAATCAGGCGAAATCACCGTGTTGACCATTCGGGCTGATGCCGACACCCCTCACCAAGCCGTGGTGCGGGTGATGGACGCTGCCGGTCAGGCCGGATTGCAACGCATCGCTATTGCAACCACTCAAGGGGGGCAGTAGGGGTCACGGTGCGCGGCAGTTAACTACCCTGAGCGTTTAACCATTCCCTAGCAGTATGCGCATCGGCCAGTGGACGGCCTAAGTGTTCGGCCCCAGCCGCAAGCTGAGCGACTAATGCCGCATTGTCCGGTGCGATTTGTCCATCGGCTAAGTGCAGATTATTTTCAAACCCTACCCGTACATGACCGTCTAAACTGGCAGCGGCCATAGCGCAAGCGTGTTCCCGCCCCCCAAAGGCACAGACCGCCCACGGCCATTTAGGCTCACTGACGTGCAAAAACGGCAGAATATCAGATGGTTTGGAGACCTGTCCGGTGGTATAACGGCCTAAGACGAACAATTGCCAGGGGTGTTCAAAGGGAATCAAGCCGCGCTGGTGTAATTCCCGCAACTGCATGACATCTTCGGGAGCATAGACAATAAACTGCGGCATAATCCGTTCTTTGGCCAGCCATTCCAGAAATCGACCCAGCTCACGATCATGACTGGGATCAGGACGCAGCTCGCGCACCGCTAGGGAGACGGCTTCCGGTTTGAGCGTGCGCATGGCCGCTATCTGTTCTTCAGGGCTGAACAAGCCGACCGATTCCGTAGTTACTTGAATAATCAGTTGCTTGCCGACCGCCTGGCGAATAGCCGTCATCGCCGCACGATAGGCCTCGGGATCTAGGGTATGGCGATTATGACGATCTCGGACATGGACGTGAATGGCAGCCGCTCCAGCGCGAAGGCAAGCGGCAGCCGTTGCCGCAAGTTCAGCCGGAGTCAGTGGCAAGGCCGGATGATCGGCCTTGCTGCGCCGAGCACCGTTGGGGGCAACCATAATAATCAGCGGGGGGGTTCGAACGGTGTCGTGGTTCATCGGAAGCAGGTAGATTTATTGGCGATCAGAGTATTTTACATGAGACTGTGACGGGTTCAAACGGTTGATGACCATCGTATGCATCGGTTCGAGTTGTTCCAGCGTCGATGCGCTCCATTCAAACCAAGCACTGTCTGGATCGGCTAAGTCGGTGACGACACAAGTGTCGATCAAAATAACAGCCATCAATCGCCCCGCGTCAACGCCAGAATATCGTCCGTGCTCATCGTCAATTTGGTGGTTTGGTGGGCGGTTCGGAAGCGGCTGGCCTTGTTGCGCGATGGGGCGACTTTGGCGATGTACCAGCGCCCGTTTTCATC
>PWUP01000194.1 GCA_003562535.1 Gammaproteobacteria bacterium
CAACACAGGCTTTTTAACTACTTCATCTTGGTAAAAGTTACAGTACTTATTAAAGAAACAATAACTTTCACACTTTCTATTTCTTCCTGGCCTTAATACTACATTAACTTTAGTCAGATCACTCTCCTTAACTTTTTCATCTACCCATTCCCATGCTTCTTCTTCTGTATCTAATACTCTCATTGCAGACTTTCTTCCTTCTTTCATTACAGCAAAGGTAGGATCCTGCTGCCATCTTTCTTCAGGTTCACATGGTTCTACATTATCAACATTCATTGTTGTCATGAAGCTTAGTGTTTTTATTTTATCTTTTACCCATTTCTCAGTAGCAACTATATCTTCTGGTTTAATATCAAAGGTATGTTTATAAACAGGAAAGGGTGGATAGTCTTTAGTATGCAATGCTTTTTCTGGACTATGGTCTTTAAGGAAGGCAGTAACAGTAAAGGTTTCAGCACTCTTACCGTTTTGGTTTAACAGTAAGGCATATATACAGCCCTGCTTATACCAATCATCAAAGTTTTTGTGGAGTATTTTCCATACGCTTGTAGTTTTATAGTCACCTATGTCAAAGGTGTCTTCATTGTATTCATCATACTGACCCGACAATGTGTAGTTACCAATCTTCATATACAATCTGTTTTCTTTATGTATACCTGGTGTAGCCTCTTGAGATTCTAACATGTAGTGAACAGCTTTACCAAACAACATCCATATTAGCTGAGTAACATCTACTGTTACATCATCATAATATTTACGGTTCAGTAATATTTCTTTGTAACCTTTTAATAATGAGGTAGCCCTGTATTCATTTGGTTTAATTATATAATCTTCTTCTGCAAATTTAACCAATGCTTCAGGCATACCATATACGTTTGTGATTTTCATTTCATACCTCCTTATAAAATAAACTTTCTATATCTTTATTTAATGCTTGTGCTATCTTGTGCTGTTCATCTCCGTACCATCTCCTCCTTCCAAGTAGTTTGTTTATCAGGGTAGAATAATTCATATCAATATCACTGGCAAAATCTTTTATGTTTGTATACCCCTGTTTGTATATCTCTGCTTTAATCTGTGAGTATGGAGTGACCTTTCTTTTTTTAAACCTGTCTAAGAATTTCATTTGTTTTCCTCCTTGTATTCAGAATGACTATGTGGTATAATAAATATAACATACAGTTGTCAGAATGTCAATAGCTGTAGTATAAAAAAGGAGGAAGAATAATGAAGAGAGTAGAAGATGGTAAGAACAGAAGGATTGATTTTGAAGGTGACGAAAAGGAAGCAACAAGAGTTAAAGTAGAAGTCTATTGCAACGATAAAGTAGTCCATACTATGGAAGGTGAATCTCTTGTTGGTGCTGTTATCAATGGTCAAGAATTTTCTATATGTGCAGGCCCCAAGATAGAACCCATGGCTACCATGCAGGTGATGACTGCTTTATCCCAGCATGTTGCTAAGTTAATAACACAGTTATTAAAAGAAGAAGAAGATGAATTACCTGACAATGTTATTCCTCTTACTAAAAAATTAATTCACTGATATAATATTCAGGGGTGGTAAATTGAAGTGTCCATTAGATGAGTGTGATGGAATAATAAACAACAATGGAACTTTAGTTCGTATTGAAATGGATTATATTAAAGTACAGGATTGTTATATATGTGCATGGTGTGGCACAGAGATATGGCCCAACTACAAGAAGGGTAAGGTTACTACCAACGATGCACGTGAGGCGTTAAGAGATGAACAAAGAAGACAACAACAGATGAGAAAAAAGACAAGCAGTAGAAAGGCAGGGAGGAAACGTAAGGCTCCTCCAAAAGTCCAAGCATGGTGGGCAAGGGAGCAGTTTTAATGCTGGTATTTTTGGTCTTCATGTGATATAATATCATTAGTAAATACCTCCTTTTCGTTTTATGTTCAGGGCAATTAAATTTGCCCTACCTTTTTCTTTAGGTGGTGGTAGTATGAGATCAGAACCAGGAGTAATAGAGCAACTGCTTCAAGAGTTTATTAGCATAGAGCAAAGAAATGTTGAAGGTAAATTTAAGCAGGGGCAGATAGCTTACTACCTTCTTGAATCAGGTTACACAAATGATACATTATCTGCTGAAGTTAATTGTTCTCCTGAACAGATTAGAGTATTAGTTAAAACCTTCCAGGCATTTCCCACAGAAGAAGAAAGAATCTACCATGAACAATACTATTATCATTACAGGTTGGCAGCTATGACAGACAAGCCACATGAATGGATGGCTTTAGCATCTGAGAATAGCTGGTCATCAAGGCAAATGGATGAAGCGATTAAGGCTGTCCAATCAGATAAAGAACCTGACGTGGATCAATACAATGAAGCAGACAGATTAGTATACAGGGTTGAAAAGATGATAGAAGAAGATGAGAAATTAGGGGCATACTTAGTAGAAAAGCTTGCGAAGATTATATCTACCTATACGTATAGGAATGAGCCATGGAACCCATACCCAAACCAAAACATAAACGAATTAAACGAACCCAGGAATTCAACGATAAAGCATTAGACTATTGTCAACACTGTGGTAGAACTGATGCACCTATAGGGAGACATCACGTTATTAGCCGTGCCCATTTCGGGGGTAATGATCCTGAGAATCAAATAGATTTATGTAGTATCTTTGCTGATACATGTCACATTAAAGCTGACCAAGAATGGGAAGGGTATACAGTTGAAGACTTAAGAAGAAGTAAAGCAAGAGATGAAAAAAGAAGAGAGGGAATAGCCAAGCTCCTATCCCCTCCAACTAAGGGGTGAGAAAACATTACCCTACCATGAAGCAAGATAGAAAACTAATTGATTGTCGAAATCTGTTTCATTTATTACAGTAGTTAATTGTTCTATGGTGTCATCAATATCTTTCCAATACCATTCATCTATCTCATAGGATCCAAAGAAGAATCCTTCTTGTGGAGGGAGTAATCTCCCTGCTTTATCAGGATTTTCTTTAACAGTGATACATAAATCTAATAGTGTTTGTAACATATCTTTAGTTGCGACATGATATTCGCAATTGTCTTCACCAAACTGGACATGATTAACAAACCAGTTATGTATCTGATTAGCCTTTCTCCAGTAAGCAACACGCTCAAAGATAGAATACCATTGTATGTGTTCACCACATAACACAATACTGTCTGCATAATCTTCAAGCATATGGTTGGCTCTTGCCCAGTCCTTTGCTTCGTCAAGAGATAAAGATGTTTTAATAGATAGAACTACATTGTCAACATCAAGATAATCTTTTATTGGTATGTCTAGTATTTCATTGTTGTATTTTCCAAAGCGAATACGTTTGGTTCTCATAAGATACATATCTAATCCCATTACATATCCTCCTTATTTAATATATCTTTAAGCATAGCTTCAACATCTTCCAATGCTTCAGCCCTACCTCTTGCGTATCTATATGTTTCCATATCACCATCATGCTCATAGTTTTCGGCACGTTCAAAGTTCTTAACTTTCCATTTGGTTATTACACTGAGTAAAGATTCTATTTCATTACAGTAATTGATTATTCTTTTTGTATATGATGCGATTGGGTCTGGGCTATTTAGATAATCTCGTCCTTGTCCCATCTTTATTCCTCCTCTACATCATCATGATTAGCACCGAACCAAGTAACCATTTGTTCTTTAGTAGCTGTAAGAAAGTCTCCTCCTTCTGTAGTTAACAGGTATTCACCTAAGAACTCATCAACGATTTGAACATCTTCACCTACATCAAGGGTTATTTCTTTTTTGTCAACGGTTAACTCTCTTCCAAATTCACCTGAAGCAGCAAGTTGATCGGACATAATTTTAATCTTTGTTATAGTTTTCATTTAATTGGCCTCCTTTAGGCAGCAATATCATCAAGTATTTTAATCGTGCGGTCCATCAAAGATGTTCCGTTCATGAG
>PWUP01000259.1 GCA_003562535.1 Gammaproteobacteria bacterium
AAGGCAACCGCCCGACTCGCCCAAGGATTGGTATCACCCAAATTCCCCGCTGATATCCAACGTCGAGCCAAAATGCGACTGGATCGGATGGATGTGGCCGCCGATTTGAACGATCTCAAGGTACCGCCCTCTCACCGACTGGAAGCGTTGCGCGGTGACCGCAAAGGTCAGTACAGTATCCGTATCAATAATCAATGGCGAATTTGCTTTGAATGGCGTGATGGTAATGCTTTTGCGGTCGAAATAGTGGATTACCATTGAGGACAACGGCAATGACCGACGAAAAACTGACTCCGGTTCATCCCGGTGAACACTTAGCCGAGTTTTTAGACGATTTTGGGATCGGCCCTGAGCGTCTGGCGAAGGATCTTCAGGTGCCACTGATCCGTATTCACGCCATTATCAACGGCCAGTCGGCAATCAGCGCTGATATGGCCTTGCGTCTGAGTCGGTACTTTGGAACCAGCGCAACGTTCTGGATGGCTTTACAGGCCAAATATGAATTGGCGTTGGCGGAACATGAGGCTGGCGATGCGATCAGCCGCTTGCCCTGTGTGGTTGCCTAAGGGCACCATGATACGGTTCAGATCACTTATAATTCCAGCTTACGTCTAACTCGTTCTCATGGATGCCCGTCATGCGCTTATCTCAATTCCCGTTAACTACACTGAAAGAAACCCCCGCTGATGCCGAAATTATCAGCCATCAACTGATGCTGCGCGCTGGCCTGATTCGCCGGTTAGCCGCCGGTGTCTATACTTGGTTGCCGCTCGGGTTGCGGGTGTTACGTCGGGTTGAGGCTATTATCCGCGAAGAAATGAATCGCGCTGGGGCGCTGGAAGTGTTTATGCCCGCTATTCAGCCTGCGGAATTGTGGGAGGAGTCCGGGCGCTGGGGACAGTTTGGCCCGGAATTGCTGCGGTTAAAAGATCGTCATCAGCGGGATTTCTGTTTCGGCCCGACTCATGAAGAAGTGATCACAGATGTGGTGCGTTACGAGGTGCGCAGCTATAAACAACTGCCGGTGAATTACTATCAGATCCAAACCAAATTCCGTGATGAAGTCCGCCCGCGTTTTGGCGTGATGCGCGCCCGCGAATTTATCATGAAAGACGCCTATTCGTTTGATGTTGATGAGGCCGGGCTACAACACAGCTATGCGGTCATGCGTCAAGCGTATGTGCGAATTTTTGACCGCTTAGGTCTGGATTACCGCATGGTATTGGCCGATAGTGGGGCGATCGGTGGGGATCGTTCGCAAGAATTCCACGTTTTAGCCGCTTCAGGTGAAGACGTGATTGCGTTTTCCGACCGCAGCGATTACGCCGCTAATCTGGAAATGGCACCGACTTTCGCGGCCACCACGGCTCGACCCGCTCCCCAATCGCCCCTAGGCGAGGTGGCCACCCCTGGGATTCATACCATCGCTGAGCTGTGCCAACATGCTCAAGTCAGCCCCGAGCAGACTCTGAAAACCCTACTGGTGCAGGGCAACGACGGCAATCCGGTGGCCTTGTGTTTGCGTGGGGATCATGAGCTTAATGTGCTCAAGGCGGAAAAACTGCCTCTGATTGCCACACCGTTGCAATTCGCCGACGCTGAAACCGTGCGTGCGGTGACGGGCAGTGATCCCGGATCGATCGGACCGGTCGGTTTAGCGATTCCGGTGATTGCTGATCATGCCGCCGTGGCGCTGGCTGATTTTATCTGCGGTGCTAATCGTGATGGGTTTCACCTCAGCGGGGTGAACTGGGGGCGCGATACCGCCGAACCGGAAGCCGCCGATTTGCGCAACGCCGTGGCCGGTGATCCCAGCCCCGATGGTCAAGGCCAGTTACAATTAGCACGCGGTATTGAGGTCGGCCATATTTTCCAACTCGGCACCAAATACAGTGCGACTATGGGCGCTGAGGTCTTGGACGAACAAGGCCGCAGCCAAGCCATTCACATGGGCTGCTACGGTATCGGCGTGACTCGGATTGTCGCCGCTGCCATTGAGCAAAATCATGACCAACGCGGCATTATCTGGCCGCTGGCCTTAGCGCCCTTCCAAGTCGTGCTCATCCCGATTAATGCCCATAAATCACAGCGGCTGCGCACCGCCGCCGATGCTCTGTACCAGCGCCTGCAAGCCGCCGGTTACGAGGTGCTTTACGATGATCGTGGTTTGCGTCCAGGTGTGATGTTCGCCGATGCTGAATTAATCGGCATCCCGCAGCGTTTGGTGATCAGTGAACGCGGTTTAGATGCTGGTGAATTGGAATACAAAGGCCGTCAGGATCAGGATAACCAAATGATTGCCATGCAGGATGTAGAGGCTTTTTTGCAGGCGCACAGCGGCTCAGTGTAATGACAGGTCGGGCACAGGACGTGCCCGACGACCCGCCTATGATGTCGGGCAACGCTGCGCTTGTGCCCGACCTACTGCCCCTCACCCCAACCCTCTCCCAAAGGGAGAGGGGGCTTAAGGCAGGGGGTCTGAACGCTTACACAGTAAACATTTGCCAGTCCGATGAGCTTACCGTAAAATAGGGGATCTTATGTGCCGGATTAGCTCAACTGGTAGAGCAACCGCCTTGTAAGCGGTAGGTTGGGGGTTCAAGTCCTCCATTCGGCACCAGTCCTTCCTCAAAAAATCGATGGAACAGTACTACTTACCCCATAATATGATAGCCCCCATCGACATAAATGGTCTCACCGGTAATTAACCGCGCCACATTTAATGTCAAAAAGGCCGTTGCCGCGCCAACATCATCAATACTCGCCAACTGTCCGCTGGGGGTTCGTTTAGCCGCCGAAGCCATCAGCTCATCAAAATGTTTTAGGCCCGAGGCCGCACGGGTTTTCACAGGGCCTGGGGAAATGGCATGCACACGAATGCCTTTAGGACCAAGCTCATAAGCCAGATAACGCACCGATGACTCCAGCGCCGCCTTAACGGGTCCCATGAAATTATAATTGTGTACCACTTTTTCAGCGCCGTAATAACTCATAGCAATCAAGGCCCCCCCGTCATGCATTCGGGATTCCGCCAAATGCGCCATGCGGATAAACGAATGGCAAGACACATCCATCGCCACACTAAAGCCCTGCGCTGAAGAATCCACCAAACGGCCATGCAAATCCGTTTTAGGGGCAAAAGCAATCGAGTGTAAGGCCACATCCAAGCGACCCCACTGCTGATCAATGGCAGCAAAAACGGCCTCTAATTCGCCTTCCTGCTGCACATCACAAGGCATAAAAATATCCGCTTCCACGGCTTCGGCGGCAGGTTCCACAAAACGTCGTGATTTATCGTTTTGGTAGGTGATGGCTAAACGCGCCCCCAAGGCTTTGAAGGCTCTAGCACATCCGTAGGCAATAGAGTCTTGGTTGGCTACGCCGAGAATCAAGGCGGTTTTGCCTTCTAAAGAACGATCACTGGGTTCAAACATAGGAGACTCCATTAATGTTGCGATGCAACAATGATACGCCATCACGTTCTATTGTGCACATCAGCTCAGCGCGAATAAGCATCAGGTGACGGCCTATAGCGGTACCTAGCAGATTACGTTATAGTCATTACCCTGTGTGTACCAACCCAACCCAAACCTGCCTATGCCCGAACTTCCAGAAGTTGAAACGACGCGCCGTGGTATTGAGCCGCATCTGCGCGGACAAACGGTAACGGCGACCACGGTGCGTGAGCGCCGTTTGCGCTGGCCGATTCCCGCTGATCTGGAACAGCGTCTCACCGGGCAAACTCTGGGTTCGTTGACCCGCAGGGGTAAATATTTAGTGCTGAACGCTGGACAAGGTACGTTGTTGATACACTTGGGTATGTCCGGCAGTCTGCGGGTATTGTCTCCCGACACTCCGTGGAAAAAACACGATCATGTGGCACTGGATCTCAGTAACGGAGTCAGTGTGCGTTTCCACGATCCGCGTCGCTTTGGTGTG